>JAJDDH010000032.1 GCA_029260415.1 Phycisphaerales bacterium
CTTGCCGATGATCTGGTTCCCTGCCGGTCCCCGGCGAGCCCTTTCAATCGTCACACACCCTCCAAACCCTTCACCTTTCTCGCACGCATGTTCGGAAAAAGATAGCCAATCACCGCCCCTACGGAAAGTCGCGGATTGCCCGCAGACGCCCCGGATATTTCCGGACCAAGCGCGGTTCATGGGCTCTTCAAACCCCGAATCAGGGGGGCGCCTTATTTGCCCGCCCGGACCAGGCGCGAGCCCTGGCGTTTCACACGCCCCGAGAGTTCCAGGCGCGTCAGCTCGGCACGCAGGGCCGGGGCGTCGAGCCCGCTGGCCTTGCCCAGCTCGTCCGGCGTCATCTCGCCGACCAGGGCCTGAAGAATCCTGGTCTGGGTCTCGCTCAGCCCCGCCGATGGTGGGGGCGGCGGCGGGGGAGGGCCGTCGGGCGCCGGGCGGACCGGATCGACGTACCGCGCCTCGTGCGTGCCCGCGTGGTGATGGCGCCCCACGGGCTCGAGCGCCCGGATCACGTCCGCCGGCTCGGTCGCCAGCGCCGCCTCCCCGTTCTTGATCAGCTCAAGCGATCCGCGGCTCGCATCCGAATCCACCCGCCCGGGCACAGCCAGCACCTCGCGCCCCTGATCCTCAACCGCCTGACGCGCCGTGATCAGCGCGCCCGAGCGCAGCCCCGCCTCGATCACCAGCACGCCCAGCGACAGCCCCGAGATGATGCGGTTGCGCGCCGGGAAGTTCTCGGCATTGGGGGGCGTGCCCATGGGCAGCTCGCTGATGAGCGCCCCGCGCCCTTCGCCGACGATGCGCTCGAACATCGTCTCGTTCTCGGGCGGGTAGGCGACGTCCACGCCGCAGCCCAGGACGACGATCGTGCGCCCGCCCGCGTTGAGCGCGCCGCGGTGGGCCGCGGAGTCGATCCCGCGGGCCCCGCCCGAGACGATGGTAAGCCCGTCGCGCGCCAGGGCGCCCGCGAAGCGTTCGCTCTGCTCGAGCCCGTAGGGCGTGCACTTGCGCGAGCCCACGATCGCGGCGGGGTAGCGGTCGCTGCCATCGGGCTCGAGCGCGCCGCGCACGATGATCAGCGTGGGCGCGGAGGGGATGGCCGCGAGCAGCTCGGGGTAGCCCTGCCCCCCACGGATCAGCACGCGGGCGCCCGCCTTTGCGATCTTCTCCAGGGCCTCATCGACGCGGGCATCGCTGTCCTTTGCCGCGTCGAGCAGCGTGCTCGCCACCCCCGGGCCGATGCCCTTGACGCGCTGCAGCTGCGCCGACGACGCGCCCAGGACCGCGCCGGGCGAGCCGAACTGATCGAGCAAGCGCTGCACGCGGACGGGCCCCAGCCCGGGCGCGAGCCAGAGGCGCATGGTGTCGCGGATGGCTGGGTCGGTCTGGTCCATCGCCTCCCCCCGGGGCGTTGCGTGTCAGTCGTTCAGGTCCACGAGCACGTAGGCGCCGCCGGGCTTGCGCTCGTTGTGCTCCGCCAGGCGGCGGTAGACGCGCACCGGGGTCCCGGCGCGCACGTCCGTGATCACGTTCTGCTCGACGATCGTCTGCGGGTAGAAGAACGCGGGGTCGGGCCTGCGGACCGTCAGCAGCACCCGCGATGCGCCCGAGACCCGTTCTGATCGGTCGAACTCGATCGTCCACCCGGGCGAGGGCGCCTGGACGACCACGACCTGTCGGTCCTCGGCCTGGCGGACCGTCATCGGGGGCCAGTCCGTGCGCTGGTCATCGCGGATCCCGCCGCCCCCCCAGCACCCGCCAAGGAGGGTCAGGGCCAGGGCGCCGATCAGGGCGCTGCCGATTCGTGCTCGCTTCATCCGTTCACATCCCCGGTCAGAGTCGTCGGCGCCCATCGAACGCGGGCGCCGGGCAGGGATGGTACCACCATGGGGGGCGGTTTGTTTCCGGTTCGTTCGGGCGGAATCGCGAGTACTGAACGGATCCGCTAGTACACCACGTCGATCAGCCGCCCGGTCATCGCCTCGCGGTACTCGCTGACGTGGTGGGGGCGCGTCTCGTCGGGCGATTGGCCCGTTGCCTGGTCGGGGGCCGGGCTGACATCGCCCAGGCGAGGGGCGTCGGGTCGCTGGTCGGCGGGCTCGGGCTCGACTGGGCGGGGCGCGTGGGGATCGTCCAGGCGGTCAATCGTGTTCTGGGCCTGGAGGTACCGGTGGTAGGGCACGCTGCCCGGCGGGGCGTCGTAGGGCTCGAGCGCCGGTCGGCGTTCAAAGCGGTCCACCCCGTCGCACGAGCGGAGGCAGGGCTCGACCACGCGATGGCGTGTGTGCGGCGCTGGCGGAGGGATCGCCGGGGCGTGGCTCAGGTCTTGGATTGGTCCGATCGACACGGGAGGACACGGTGCAGACGCCGGGCCGGAGCGGGCGCCGGGGGCGGGGACCGAGAATCACGGGCATTCCGGGATCTCCGGGCGGTATCGCGTCGCGGGGCGTGCACAGGGGCGGTCCGGTTGTGCGGGCGCGCTGCGCCGGGGCAACGCAGGATGAGGTGGGCGGGCGCGTACGATCCACACCTGTGCGCACCGATGAGCTGGACTATCACCTGCCGCCCGAGCGGATCGCGACGCGCCCCTGCGAGCCCAGGGACAGCGCCAGGCTGCTCGTCTGCTCGCGGACCTCGCCCGAGATCAGGCACCTGCAGGTCCGCGATCTGCCGGGGCTGCTGGAACCGGGCGATGCGTTGGTCTTCAACACGACCAGCGTCGTGCGAGCGAGGTTCCTGGGCGTGAACCTGGAAACGGGCGGGAAGGTCCAGGGGCTGTACCTGCGCGACAGCGATCCAACGCCCGAGGGCGAGCCCTGCTGGGAGGCGATGCTCAAGGCCAGACGCTTCAAAGAAGGTCGGCGCGTGGAGCTGATCGGGCACGACGGGCGCCCGAGCGGGATCACGCTGCGCTTGCTCGAGCGCACGGGCGAGGAGGCGGGGGCGTGGCGCGTCGTCGTGGAGGGGGGCGCCGGGGTGTCGAGCGGGGAGCTGCTGGAGCGGGCGGGGCTGACGCCGCTGCCGCCGTATATTTTGAGCGCCCGCAAGACGCAAGAGATCACCATCGACGACGAGACGGACCGGGCCAGCTACCAGACGCTGCTGGCGGACCCGGCGCGGACCGGGTCGGTCGCGGCCCCGACCGCCGGGCTTCACTTCACGCCCGGGCTGCTCGCGGCCCTCGACGGCGCGGGCGTCGCGCAGGCGCGGGTGGAGCTGTGCGTGGGCGCGGGCACGTTCAAGCCCGTCGAGACCGAGACGCTCGAGGACCACCCGATGCACAGCGAGCGCTGCGCGATGGACGAGGGAGCCCGGATGGCGATCTTCGAGCACGCCCGGCGCGTCGTCGCGGTGGGCTCGACCTCCGCCCGGACGATCGAGACCTACGCGGCTCTGCGAGACTCGGGGCTGCCCCTCCCGCCCAGCGTGGAGACGGACCTGCTCATCGCGCCCGGGTACGCGTGGAGGCGTGTGGACGCGCTGCTCACGAACTTCCACCTGCCCCGCTCGACCCTGCTGGCGATGGTCAGCGCCCTCTTCCCGGAGGGCATGGACCGCCTGCGGGCGATCTACGGCGAGGCGATCGAGCGCGAGTACCGGTTTTTCTCGTACGGCGACGCGATGCTCGTCCTCCCCTAAACACGTCGCGCCCCCGCGGTTTATGCTGCGCCGCGGCGGGATCGGCCGATAGGCGGGCGTGGGCAAGGCAGGGGAACGCGAGCGATGAACCTCGGGACGTTGATCGAGGGCCTGGATGTCCGGGTGGTCCGTGGAGACCCGCTGTCCGTGCGCGCGTGCGACCTGACCGAGGACTCACGCACGGCGGTCCCGGGCTCGCTGTTCGTCGCCCGGCGCGGGCTCAGCGAGGACGGCAGGCGGTTCATCGAGGCCGCGATTGAGTGCGGCGCCTCGTGCGTGCTCACCGACGACCCAAGCATCGAGCTGCCCTCCCGCAGCCCGGTCTGCGTGCTCGTCAGCGACGACGTCCCGGGCGCCAGCGCCCGCATCGCCGAGCGGTTCTACGGCGAGCCATCCTCCAAGCTCCTGCTGATCGGTGTCACCGGGACCAACGGCAAGACCACCGTCGCCCACCTGACCCACCAGCTGCTCAACAGCGCGGGGGTTCGGACCGGGCTGATCGGGACGGTTGAGGTGGACGACGGGCGCGAGACGGCGCCCGCCTCGATGACCACGCCCCCCGCGATCGAGCTGAGCCGCACGCTGGCGCAGATCGTCGAGCACGGGGGCAAGGCGGCGGTCATGGAGGTCTCCAGCCACGCGCTCGTCCAGCAGCGCGTCAGCGCCCTGGGCTTCGACATCGCGATCTTCACGAACCTGACCGGCGATCACCTGGACTATCACAAGACGATGGACGAGTACGCCCGGGCCAAGGCCAGGCTCTTCGCGATGCTGCCCAGCGAGGGCGCGTCGGTCGTCAACGCGGACGACCAGGCGAGCAGCGCGATGGTGGGCGGGCGGCGCCTGGCGTGCACGGCCCGCGCCGAGGGCGACTGGGCGGTGTGGGCGGTGTCCAGCACGCTCGAGGGCTCGGAGCTGACGATCCGCGGCCCAGGCTGCCGCCTCGATGCGCACGTGCCCCTGTTCGGCGCGCACAACGCGATGAACACGCTGCAGGCGGTCGCCAGCGCGAGCGACGCGCTGCGCCGCCTGGGGCGCACAGAAGAATCCATCAAGGACGACATCGCCCGGGCCCTGCCCCGCCTGCGCCCGCCCGCGGGGCGGATGGAACGGGTGAGCACCCCCGAAGACGCGATAACCGTCTTTGTGGACTTCGCCCACACGGACGACGCGCTGGAGAAATGTTTGTCGAGCGTCAAGCCCCTGGTCCCCGAGGGCAGGGAGCTCTGGGTCGTGATCGGCTGCGGCGGGTGCAAGGACGAGTCCAAGCGCCCGCGCATGGGGCGCGTCGCGAGCGAGCTGGCGACGAGGTGTGTCTTCACGTCGGACAACCCAAGGACCGAGGCGCCGTCGAAGATCATCGCGGGCATGATCGAGGGTGTCGCGCCGGAGCAGCGATCCGGGATCAAGGTGCACGCGGACCGCAACCGCGCGATCCGGGCCGCCATCGAGGGCGCGGCAGCGGGCGACGTGGTGGTGCTGGCCGGGCGCGGGCACGAGACGTTCCAGGAGATCGGCTCGCTCGAGGGCGGGGTGCTGCGCGTCCCGTTCGACGACCGGGTCGTGGCGCGGGAGCTCCTGCGCGAGGCCCGCCTGCGCTGCGCCCAGCCCGCGGGCGACGCGCCATGAAACCCCGGACCGTCGAGCAGGTCGCGCAGGTGCTGGGCGGGCGATGGCTCGCCCGGCCGGCGGACGCGGGGGCGATGGTCTCGGGCGCCTCGATCGACACGCGGGGTTTGGCTGCTGGCGACGCGTTCTTCGCGTTCCGCGGCGAGCACGCGGACGGGCGCGACTACCTGAAACAAGCGGTGGATCTTGGCTCGCCGCTGTGTGTGGTCGATCAAGCGCCACACCCACCATGCCCCCCGGGCACGATGCTGGTCGGGGACCTGCGCGCGGCGCTGACCGCCTTGGCGCGCACGGAACGCGACCTCCGCCCCGAGCTGCGCGTCATCGGCGTCACGGGCACCAACGGCAAGACCACGACCACACGCCTGATCGAGGCCGTGCTCTCGACCGAACTGTGCGGGCGCAGCTCGCCCAAGAGCTTCAACAACGAGCTGGGGCTGCCGCTGACGCTGCTGGGCGCCCGCGCGGACGACGAGTTCGTGGTCTGCGAGATGGGCACGTCCAGCCCGGGCGAGATCGGGCGGCTGACCTCGATCGCCCGCCCGGATGTGGTCGTCATCACCTCGATCGGGCGCGGGCACCTGCAGGGCCTTGGCTCGATCGAGGGCGTCGCGCAAGAGAAATCCGCGATCATCGAGGGCCTGGCGTCCGGGGGCGTCGCGATCATCACCGACGACTCGCCCCCGCTCGACGCGGCGCTGGCGATCCGCCCGCCGGTCGAGACGCAGCGCGTGGGCGCGTCCGCTGACGCCCGCTGGCGACTGAGCAACGTCGAGTCCGGCGCAATCGGCGTGCGGTTGCATCTCGAAGGCTTGGGCAATCTGTCGCTCCCCCTGCCCGGGGCGCACAACGCCCGCAACGCTGGAATCGCCGCGGCGGTGGGGGCGCGTCTGGGCCTGAGCGCCGAGTCCATCGCCCGGGGGCTGGCGGGCGCTCGTGGGCCCGAGATGCGTCTGAGCGTTGAGACGATCGGGCTGCCAGAGGGACCGGTCACGCTCATCAACGACGCCTACAACGCCAACCCCGATTCCATGCGCGCGGCGCTGGCGACGCTGGCGACCTTCGACCCCGCCCCGGGCGCCCGGCGCGTCGCGATCCTGGGCGACATGCTCGAGCTGGGCGAGGCGAGCGACACAGAGCACGCGGCCCTGATCGAGTCAGCGCCATCGGGCATCGACCTGATCCTCGCCCTGGGGGCGGCGATGACCCGGGCGGTCGGCTCCACCCCGAGAGGCGAGGCGCTTGGTGACGCGTCGGACGAGGCGGCCCAGTGCGCCGCGTCTCTGGTCCGCCCGGGGGACGTCGTGCTGCTCAAGGCCTCGCGCTCCATGCGACTGGAGCGTGTGCGTGAGGCGATGCTGACCCTCGGCGCCCGCTCGCACGCGGTACACTCGCCTCCACGCACGGATGGCCCCTGAGCGAGCACGATGCTCTACCTGCTGCTTGAAGCAACACGCGACTGGCTCGACCGGACCGGGATCTACCCGGCCTTCACGCTGCTCGATCAGGTCCAGTTCCGGGCCCTGGCGGCCGCGGGGCTGTCGTTCCTGCTCGTGATCGTCTTCGGCAGGCGGACGATCCGCTGGCTGGTCTCGATGAAGATCGGCGACGGCGGCTCGACCGACGCCGAGGCGCTGCGGGCCCACGCCGCGAGCAAGGCCCACGTGCCCACCATGGGCGGGATCCTCATCTGCGCGTCGATCTTTGTCAGCACCTTCCTGCTCGCGGACCTGCGCCGGGACTACGTCTACATGGGCCTGCTCGTGCTGGTCTGGCTGAGCGTGCTGGGTGGCTTTGACGACTGGCTCAAGCTCACCGCCTCGCGCCGCGGGACGGGGCGCCAGGGGCTGTACGCGTGGGAGAAGCTCGTCTTCCAGCTCGGGCTCGGGCTGCTCATCGGGGTGTTCACCTACCGGGCGGGCGGCGCGGGGGACACGCTGCCGCATGTCTTGAACCTGCCCTTCCAGAAGACTTACACCAACCGCCAGGGCGAGATCTCCGAGGCGCTGCTGTACCTGCCCCAGTGGGCGTACGTCGTGCTCTCGATCCTGCTCATCGCGGGGGTCTCCAACGCGGTCAACATCACCGACGGCATGGACGGGCTGGCCTCGGGCGTGTCGGTGGTCGTGTCGCTGGGGTTGCTGGTGCTGGCGCTGATCGCGGGGTCCGAGCAGATCAGCAAGTACCTGTTCGTGCCGCACATCGTGTACGCCGACGAGCTGGCGGTGATGGGGGGCGCCATGGCGGGGGCGTGCCTCGGGTTCCTGTGGTGGAACTGCTCGCCGGCGCAGGTGTTCATGGGCGACACGGGCTCGCTGGCCATCGGCGGGCTGATCGCGTACATCGCGCTGGTGACGCGCCAGGAGCTGGTCGTCCTGCTCATGTGCGGGGTGTTCCTGTTCGAGATCCTCTCGGTCGTGCTGCCGGTGGGCTACTTCCGCTCGACCGGGGGCAAGCGGATCTTCCGCTGCGCGCCGTACCACCACCACCTGCACCTGGGGGGCTGGACCGAGCAGCAGGTCGTGGCGCGCCTGTGGATCGTCGCGATCATCCTGGGCGTGATCGCCCTGGCGTCGCTCAAGATCCGGTAGGGCCTGTCTCGTTCTAGTCGCGCTCGACGAGCAGCAGGACGCGTTCGAGCAGGACGCGGTCCTGGATCGGGCCGTAGGCGCCCGCGTCCACGCGGACCACGAGCGTCCGCTCCTCGCTGGACAGCGCCGGGGGCAGCTCGACGTTGAATGCCAGATCCGCGTGCCCGGGACGCAGGCGGGCTCGGGCCAGCTCGGTCTGCTGCCCGCCCTCGCTCAGGAGGATCGAGACGGCGCAGTCGGCCCAGGCGCCCGGCGCATCGCCCAGCGTCGCGATCCCCGCCAGGCGCGAGGCGCCCTCGGGCAGGGTCCATCGCACCTGCATGGGTCCGGGCAGCTCGATGGTCGAGGCGCCCAGCACGGCCTTGCTCTTGTCGCCCGTCACGGGCGGGGGTGTCCAGCGCCGATCGCCCGTGGGCCCGAAGCTGGCGGGGCCCATGCCCGCGAGCGGACGCACGCCCGAGTTCCCTGCGTCAAAGACGATGCCCGCGATCCGCGACAGCGGCAGGCGCACCGCGGCGCCCATCTCGCTCTCGCTGCCCTTTGGTGCGCCCGCGCTCTCACGCGCGAGTGTCAGGTCGAACGCGACGAGGCGGTCGCCCGCGCCCGAGATCGGGCCCGCGCCCAGGATCGATCCGTCGTCGAGCCAGACGCGCGTGCCCTGACCGGGACGTGTGGGGTTGGCCAGCTCGATGCTCGCGACGCCCGACATGGGGATCTCGCGGGAGACGCCGTCCACCTCGACCCAGACGCTGGCGCCCAGGCGTTCGACGAAGCCAGACACCCGGTCGCCGTTGGTCAGCTCGACCACGTCGTCCACGCGTCGGGCGTCGTCGTTCGTGGCGCGTGACGTGTCAAAGACCGACCGCGCCCCGGTCAGCCCGGCGATGTGTTCGATCGAGACGCGCACGCTCTGCCCGCCCACGAGCAGGAGTTCGACGAACTCGTCGCTGCCCGCCGGGTCGTCGCGGAGGCGGGCCAGCAGGCGCTGCCCGTCGGTGGTCTCGACGACGGGGAACCCGAGCGACTCGATGACCTGGCGGCGCACGCCCGGGGGCAGGAGCCCGCCGTCGGGGTCGATGACCGCCAGCAGCTCGTCGATGGCGCGCGATCGTTCGCGTCCGGCGGCGTCGAGCCAGCGGACCTGGCCCTCACCGATTGATGTGAGGTTGACCTGGGTCGCGTTGAGCTCGCGGTCGAGCAGGACGCGGGGAACGCCGTCGTCAGCGCCCAGGGCGACACCCACCGACGCGATGAGGACCGCGCCGGAGAGCAGGAGGCGGGATGGAACGGATGGGGTCACTTCTGGAAGATCGGCAGGTACCGCTTGGGCATTTGCAAAATAATGAGCGACATCGCCGTCGCGTACGCCGGGCCGACGGTGCGATCCTCCCAGGACCCATCGTCGAGCTGCCCCTCGATCAGGTCCTGGCGGATCGCGGGCCACCAGGCCTCCCAGTCGTCACCGCCGGCCAGGTACATCGCCTGCACGGCGTAGTAGTGCCCATAGAAGAAGTGCGCCCGCGAGGCGCGGGGCGTGCCGGGCTTGGCGACGCGGTGCAGGTAGCCCACGCCCTTGTCGATCGCCTGATCCTCGT
>JAJDDH010000033.1 GCA_029260415.1 Phycisphaerales bacterium
ACGCCCGGGTCGGATCGTGATCCCCCCGATCGAGGTCGAGGTGGACGGGCGCACGCACAGGACGGAGCGGATCCTGATCGAGGCGATCGAACCGCAGACGGACAGCGAGTTCGCGCTGGAGATCGCGATCGATGAGGACCGTGTGTACGTGGGCCAGCCCGTACGGGCGCGGGTGACGTGGTTCATTGCCGCGGCGGTCAACGAGTTCTCGTTCCGGGCCTCTCCGATTCCCGAGGGCTTCGACGTGCTCCTGCCCTCCGCGGGGCAGACCGGGCGCCAGACAATCGACTTCGAGCTCTTCGGCAAACGTCTCTCCGCGAACCAGACCCGGGCCAGGCGGGGCAACGTGGACTACCCGGTCCTGACGTTCGACATCACGCTCATCCCGCGCGAGGCGGGGCGACTGAGCATCGGGCCGATGAACGTGGTCTTCAGCCGGCGCGACGCGATGCGGGTGCAGCGCCGCCAGTGCATCTCCAACGAGCTGGAGCTGGAGGTGCTCCCGCTGCCGATCGACGGGCGCCCGTCGGACTTTGGCGGGCTCGTGGGCGTGTACGCCATCCGTGCCCAGGCGTCGCCCACCAGCGTCGCGGTGGGCGACCCGATCGAGCTGAGTGTGACCATCTCCGGGCCCGAACCGCTCACGCGGATCGACGCGCCCGACCTCGCGCTCGACGCGGGGTTCAGCGAGTCGTTCAAGCCATCGCCCGACGGGTGGAGGCGTCAGCCCGTCACGACGCCCGGGTCCCGACGCTTCACCACCACCATCCGCGCACGCTCCGACCGGGTGACCGAGATCCCCCCGATCCGCCTGCCCTACTTCGACGCGCGCTCGGGCGAGTACAGCGAGGCGATGAGCGACGCGATCGAGCTGGAGGTCCGCCCGGTCCGCCAGGTCACCGCGGCCGACGCGATCACCGGGCCCGGACGCGCCGCCCCGTCCCTGACGCGCTCGCTCGAGCGGGCGCCCGACGGCATCTGGGCGCTCGAGACCGATCCCGATCGCCTCCTGCGTGGCGACGGGTTTGACCTGCTCGCGGCGGCGCAATCCCCGATCACGATCGGGGTGGTGGGTGTCCCGCCGGCGGTGTACGCGGGCGTGGTCGTTGCCGGCTTCGTGCGAAAGCGCCGGGACCCCGTCGGCGCGCGGCGCAGGCGGGCGCTCTCTCACGCCCGGCGCGTGTTCCGCTCGCGCGACGCCGCGGAGAGCGTGCGGACGTTCACGGGCGCTCTGCTCGACCGCCCGAGTGCCAGCGTGACCGGGCAGGACTGCCTGGACCTGCAGGCGAGCCCCACCCCGGACACTCAGCTGCTCGCCTCGACACTCAGGCGGGCGGAGGCGGGACGGTTCGGGAGCGCGGGCCAGGACCCCGCGCCCGACCGAGGCGAGCTGCTGGCGGCGATGCGCCGCATCGACCGGGCTTTCGACGCGAGGAGCAAGGGATGACCCGAACGGTGATTGTCGCGCTGGTCCTGCTGTTTGCCTTCCCCGGCGTTGCCCTGGGCCAGACGCCCCGCGAGCTGGCTCTCCGCGCCGGGGAGCTCGTGCGCTCGGCGACGGAGATCCGGGGCGACGACCCGGACCGGAGCGACGCGCTGCTGCGTGAGGCCGTTGGTCTGTACACGCGGATCGAGCAGGCCAGCGATTCACGGAGCGCCGCGCTGGAGCGCACGCTGGGCGGCGCCAGCCTGATGCTCGGGGAGACCGGTCGGGCGGTGTTGCACCTGCGCCGGGCGCAGCGTCTGGACCCGACCGACGCGGGGACGAACGAGACGCTCGAGCACGCGCGCCGCCAGGTGCGGTCCGGGGTCGCGCCCAGCGCCGGGTCCCGCCTGCGTGAGGTGGCGCTGTGGTGGCGCGGGCACGTTCCGCGATCGGCGCTGCTCTACGGCTCGCTGCTGGCCTGGGGCGGCGCGTGGACACTGGCAGTTGTCCGTCGCCTTCGGAGGTGGGAACGCGGCGGGATCGGCGTTGGCGTGCTGATCGCTGGCGCCCTGATCGGGGGCGGGACGCTGGCGAGCGAGCGGGCGCTGGACCGGGCGAGCCGTGAGGCGGTGCTGGTGGAGGACGGGGTCATGGCCCGCAACGGGCCGTCGGCGGACGTGTACCCCCCCACGTTCACCGAGCCCCTGCGCGCGGGCGTCGAGCTTGTCGTGCTCGAGCGGCGCGAGGGCTGGGCCCGGGTCCGCCTGGCGAACGAGCAGGAGACGTGGCTGCCCGAAGGCGCGATCGAGATGGTCACGCCCGGATCGGCGCCCTGAGCCTTACTGCGCCTCGAGCGTCACCTCGGTCTCGATGTTCGCGGCTTTCTCCGACTGCAGGCGGACCGTCACCCGATCGCCCCTGGCGCCCTCGACGTAGAACCGGTGGATGACGCTGTCACGTCCGCCCACGCCCGACGGGAGCTGCACGCGTCCGGGCTCGTGGCGGACCTCGCTGATCGTCTTGTCGCGCCAGTTGGAGAGCGAGCCCGAGGCGATGACCTGGGCGCCCTCGAGCGTGAGCAGGTCGTTGGTCCCGATCCCGCGCCTGGCGGCGATGGCCGTGCGGGTGGGGATGAGCTTGTCGTTGCGGACCTCGATCGTGACGCTCCAGAGGGCGCCGCCCTCGTGGCTGACCTCGACCTTCTCGAAGCTGAGCGCGGGCATCTGGTCGGCGTGGAACATGGTGAAGGCGAAGTTGCGATGGCACTCCTCTTCGAGCATGAAGGTGGGCGTGTTGCGCGACGAGTACTTGTTGAGCCCGCCGATGAGGACTTTGCCGTGCTCGGGGTGGTCGTACTCGGTGAGCTCCTTGTAGGCCTGACCGAACTGGAGCTTGTCGCGGAAAGTCCACATCTGCTCGTCGGAGGGGCGCTCGTTGTCTCGCTGGAAGTACTTGCCGGCGGTCCAGAGCTCGTTGGTGAAGCTGATGATGCCCAGCGACTCGGCGGCCCAGGTGGCCTCGCCGCCGTGGACGTCGTAGAGGTCCTTGTGGATGATGAGGTAGTTGTAGTACGGGAGCATCTGCTCGCCGAGTCTGCCGATCTCGTCGTAGACGCGCTGGTCCTGCTGGGGGTAGCGGGAAGCGAGGTACGAGGCGCCGGGCCCGCGGAGGATCATGCCGCCCGAGTTGTGGTAGGACTGATAGGCGGCGATGTTCGGGTGGTCGTAGACCCACTGGCCGATGGCGCGGGTCTCGGGGTTGGAGAAGGGGTAGGTCCCCGCGCCGTACTGGACGTAGTTGGGCTTCCAGTCGCCGGGCCAGTTGCGGTTCATGTCGTCGCCGCCTGGTCCGTCCTCGTTGGTGCGTCCGTCGCCGTCGTTGTCGATGCCCTCCTGACCGAGGCGGGTCCAGTCGCCCTTCTCGTCCGCGCCGACGCGCGTAAAGACGCGGGGGTCGTCGCGGTCTCGCCGCCAGCGTCCGTTGGGGTCTTCCTTCCACATCTGGGTGATGGAGCCGTCGCCGTCGAGATCGTCGGGCCCGTCCTCGTCGGTCAGCCCGTCGCGGTCGTTATCGACCGGGCGCTGGTTCCAGCGTGGGTAGTGCGGGGTGCCCTCGTTGGCAAAGAAGAACGCACGTGAGTCGGGATTCACGCAGGGGAGCATGTAGAAGGAGTAGGTGTCGAGGAGCTTGGTGAGGTCCTCGTTCACGCCGTAGGCCTTGGTGAGGAACCAGATGGAATAGAGGACGGTCTCGGCGCCCTGAATCTCGTTGGCGTGGATGTTGCCATCGATCCACATCGCGGGCTTGGACTCGTGGGGACCGGTTTTCTTGCTATTGATGATGGCGAGCCACATGTCGCGTCCCTGCCCGCTCTTGCCGATGGAGCGGAGCTCGATCAGATCCGGGTACGCCGCGGCGAGGTCCTTGATATGGCCCTCGAGCTCGGCGAAGGTGCTGTAGCGGTTGAACGGGATCTCGACCTTGCCCGGGATGTGGTCCTGGGCGAGG
>JAJDDH010000034.1 GCA_029260415.1 Phycisphaerales bacterium
TCCGGGGGCGGGGCGCCGCGTATGATCGCGTGCGACGACCCAGGAGAGACACGGATGCCCAAGCCGATCGCGATTGTACGGAAGCCCAGCACCTCGATGGGCGACTGCCTGCTGACCCACATGCAGCGCGAGGCGATCGACCACGATCTGGCGCTGCGTCAGCACGCGGCGTACCGCGAGGCGCTGGCCCGCGTCGGGTGCGAGGTGGTCGAGATCGAGCCTGCGAACGACTGCCCGGACGCGGTGTTCGTCGAGGACCCGGTGGTGGTGGTCGATGAGCTGGGGGTGATCGCCCGCCCGGCGACGGACTCGCGCCGGCGCGAGCGGTCGAGCATGGAGGCGGCGCTCAAGCCGTATCGTGAGCTGGCGCACATCACCCCGCCCGCGACGATCGAGGGCGGGGACGTGATCCGGGTCGGCAAGACGCTGTTCGTCGGTCGCGGGACGCGGACCAACGACGCGGGCGTGGCGCAGCTGCGTTCGCACATCGGGCCGCTCGGGTACAGCGTGATCCCCGTGCCCGTGACCGGGTGTCTGCACCTGAAGACCGGGGCGTGCTCGATCGGGAAGAACCGGGTGCTGGTCAACGCGGACTGGGTGGACACGAGCGCGTTTACGGGTGTCGAGCTGATCCCGGTGAGCGGCGATGAACCCTGGTCGGCCAACGGCGTGCTGGTGGGCGAGTCGATCGTCGTGCCCGCGGGGGCGCCCAAGACCAACGCCATCCTGCGTGGGCTGGGGCTCGAGGTGCACGAGGTTGGGCTGAGCGAGATGCAGAAGGCCGAGGGGAGCGCGACGTGTTTGTGCGTGCTGCTTGGCGTGGACGAGAGCTGAGACCGGGAACACGGAGGAGGGGCGCGATGACGCACGAGACGATCGAGCAACGGCTGGAGCGGCTGGAGAAGAGCGTGGGCTTCTGGAAGCGGGCGACGCTCGGGCTCGCGGCCCTTGGGGGGGCGGGGCTGGTGCTCGGGGTGGCGTACAAGCCCACGACGCTGACGGCGGACCGGCTGCACGTGAGCGAGGAGATCGTCGTCGGGGACTCGGAGGGGGCCAAGGGCGCGTATGTCACGATCGGGGTCGCGGCCAAGGGGCAGGACGTGACTGACCGGGCGGTGCATCTCGATCCGGGCCATCAGTCGGCGTACATCACGCTGCGGAACCGGGTCTCGCGTGCGTCGATTGACATGGCGGCCAACGAAGGCGCCGCGCACACGTACTACCACACCGATGGGTCGATGATCTTTGTCGAGGCCTCGGGGGAGTCGAAGAAGGGCATGACCCGGTTGCAGCTGCGCAACATGGTCTCGCCCGAGGTGTTCTGGTCGATGGGCACGCACTCGGATGAGGGGTATGGCTTCCTCATGCAAGAGGGCGAGAAGCGCTCACTGCTGCCGTGATTGATCAGGCGGCCTTG
Source organism: Phycisphaerales bacterium (assembly GCA_029260415.1). Lineage (GTDB taxonomy): Bacteria > Planctomycetota > Phycisphaerae > Phycisphaerales > UBA1924 > JAJRXR01. The sequence goes on from JAJDDH010000034.1 coordinate 1,418, forward strand.
GACGGGCCGTCGATGGGGTCCCAGCAGATGCGGAGCAGGTTCTTGGCCTGCGCCGGGTCGACGAAGGCGAGACCCGTCTCGAACTGACGCCAGCTGAGCTTCTTGGTCCAGACGACCTTGACGTCGAGCTGGCAGGTTCCCCAGGGGCTCTGGATGGTCATGGTGTGGACCTGGTCCGAGGGCTCGCCCGGGTTCTTCTTGGATTGGACGCAGAGCCCGCCCGCGCTGATGTCCACAACGACGCCGGCGCCGCAGGTCACCATGGTGGTGATGAAGCGGGGTTTGGTGCGGAGCCCGTTGCTGTTGAGGAGCTCGCCCGACTGGATCTTGCGGAGTGCTTCGAATCGGCTCATGGGCGGTGTATCGACGATGAGGACGGGTGAGATCACTTGCGGGGTGTCTGAATTGGGTCACGTGGTTCCGTTTCGCACGGCGCGGGGGCCCGTCCCGTCCGGGGGGGAGCTTCTCGGACCTGGGGAGTCGGACTGCGCGAGGGGCGAGATAGGATGGGGGCGATGACGCGAAGCAAGCCGATCCACACGCCGCTGATCACGCCCCCGCCCAATGGGTCGGTGAGCCCGGAGATTTTCCCCGCGATGGGCGAGGAGGCGATCTTCCGGATGATCCGGGACTTCTACCAGAAGCTGTCGGAATCATCGATCGGGCACATGTTCGCGGCTGACGCTGAGGGCCTGGCGGCGGAGGCGGAGAAGTCCGGGGCGTTCTTCGTGTTCCTGCTGGGGGGACCTCCGTTGTATCAGCAGCGGTACGGGCCGCCGCGGATGCGGCAGCGGCACCTGGCGATCGAGATCGACGAGGCGGCGCGCCAGGAGTGGCTGCGCTGCTTCGGGGACGTGCTTGAGGATGCGACGGAGACGTACGGCTTTCCTCCGGAGCACCTGGAGGGGTTCATCGAGTTCCTTGTGAAGTTCAGCGCGTGGATGGTGAACGCGGAGTAGAGGAGGGTCGAGATGCGACGCAGGATCTGGATCGGAGTGTGCGGCGCCGTGGTGCTGACGGGCACGCTTGGGCTTGGCGGCGTCTCAGGATCATCATCGGGCGCGGACGCGGTCGGCAAGGTCATGGACGCCTTTCACGACGCCGCGAGCCGGGCGGATTTCGACGCCTACTTCGGGCTCATGCACGAGGATGGGATGTTCCTCGGCACCGACGCGAGCGAGCGCTGGACCAAGCAGGCGTTTATGGACTACGCCCGCCCGTTTATGGTGGAGCAGGGCAAGGGGTGGACGTACACGCCGCGGAACCGGCACGTGAGCATGTCGGGCGATGTCGCGTGGTTCGACGAGCTGATCGAGAACGAGAAGTACGGCACGCTGCGGGGGCAGGGCGTGCTGCGTCGCGTGGACGGCGCCTGGAAGATCGCGCAGTACAGCTACTCGTTCACGGTGCCCAACGACAAGGCGGCGGGGGTGGTTGAGCTGATCCTTGCTGAGGATGGGGACGAGGGCGGCGATCCCTGATCGCGGGTTGAAAAATCAGCGACGGGCGGGGCGGCGGCGCGCATCCCGATCCTGAACGGGCGGGGTTTGCTGTTGCATGGACGCCCACAAGGAGCTGGTGATGTGCGCGATCCGTGGGCGGGCGTTTGGAGCAACCGAGGTCAAGATCGCCCTG
>JAJDDH010000035.1 GCA_029260415.1 Phycisphaerales bacterium
GCCGCCAACAACCGCCCGGGCAAGCCCGCGACCGCCAACGAACGGGCCAACCTCGAGGAAGAGTTCGCCGACGTGCTCGCCTGGCTGGCGACCCTGGCCAACATCAACAAGGTCGATCTCGCCCAGACGCTCATCAAGTACACCGACCGGTCCCGCGTCGAGGGCGTCAAGGACTGAGCACGCCCGCCCCCGCGGCCACCTCGTCGTCGTCGCTCGCCGTCCCCGCCCGGACCGACCCCAGCGGGCGGTACAGCTCGATCACGAGCGTGTCGTCCTCCGAGGGCAGCCCGCCCCGGTGCGCCGTGACCAGGTCGATCACCCGCTCGGGCCAGCTGCCGTGCTCGACGCGCTCCCCCGACGCGACCATCGACCGCAGCCCGCTGATGCGGACCATCCGACCCTGCTGATCCCGCGCCTCGCTGGCGCCGTCGGTGTACGCGATGATCGAGTCGCCCGGGTGGAACGCGCAGGCTTCCTGCTCACCATCAAAGTCCCGCTCCGAGCACGCGCCAAGCACGAACGCCGTCGAGCCCAGCTCGCGGACCGTCCCGTCGCTGCCCCGCAGGAACGCGGGCGGGTGCCCACCGCTGGACCACTCGACCGTGCCCTTCTCCGTGTCCACCCGCAGGCACAGCGCCGTCACAAACAGCGAGTGCTTGGCCATCGTCAGGTACACGTACCGGTTCAACCGCTCCAGCACCTCGCCCGGGCAGATGTCCGGGTCATCGGCGAACCGCAGCTCGATCTCGCCGTGCAGGCGGTTGACGCTCAGCGCCGCGGGGATCCCGTGCCCCGTCACGTCCATGACCACCACGCTGACCACCTCGTGCCCGCTGGGCTTGGTGATGGTCTGGACAAACAGGAAGTCGCCGCCGATCTGGCGCATGGGCTGGTACTGGTAGGCGTACTGCACCGCGCCCTCGCCCTTCGGCTCGGGGAAGACCGACTCGTGGATCTGCCGCGCGTACGCCAGCTCCTGGCGGAGCATCCCGTACTTCTCGCGCAGAAACTTGTGGCTCGACCGCTGCAGGCGCTGCGAGTTTCGGAACCAGCAGATCCCGACCGCCGGGGCGCACATCAGCAGGAAGATCGCCGTCTGAAAGAGTGTGTACGGGCTCCGCCCCTCGAACGTCAGCAGACTGACCTGGCTCAGCCCCACAATGATCGCCAGCGGGATCAGCGCCTGGCGCACCGTCCACGGGAACACGCAGCACGCGACCAGGTGGATAAACCAGAACATCAGCAGGTTCGTCATCGGGATGCCCGCCGCTCGCCCGACAAGGCCCAGAACCCCGTCCGCGACGATCAGCGCAATGCTCAGCTGCACGATCCGGCGCTCCGACAGGCTCGCCTGCCAGACCCGCCAGATCACCGAGCCGTACAACGCCACCCAGACCGCCGCGATCACAACGTAGACCGCGGCCTTGATCCCGCCCCCCATCGCCGAGGTGATCGTGCTGATCACCGCCCGGAACACGCTCAGTTCCTGCTCCCCGGAGTCCTGTACGATCGCCGCCCAGGCCGAGAACCCGACCACCGCGATCATCAGCAGCAGATTCACCGCCAGCCAGATGACCGCGAACCACAGCAGACGCGCGCGCAGCAGGCGGTCCGTCTCCGCCCGGAACTCGTGCCGAAACTCCAGCGTCTCCAGCCCGGTCGTCCTGCTCACCCGTACGCTCCGATCAGCTCGCCGCCGGGAAGATTTCCCGCGATCTCTCCAAGATACGCGCCCCCGGGCCCCAACGCGCCCGGATCATCCAGATTTGCCCCTCTGGCCCGACAGCATCCCGCCGCCCAGCGTGCGGAACAGCTCGACCACCAGCGTGTCGTCGTCGGCGTCCCCCTCCCGGTACCGATCGACGAGCTGCACCATCGCCGCGGGCCACCGCCCCTTCGTGTCCGCCCAGCCCGAGCGGTACACATCGCGCAGCCCCTCGATGCCCAGCATCTCCCCGCCCCCGCCCCGCACCTCGATCGCCCCGTCGGTGTACGCCACGATCGAGTCGCCCGGCCCCAGGCTGTGCACCGCCTCATCGATCATGTAGTCCTCGTCGGGCAGCGCCCCGAGCACCATCGCCGTGGAGTGCAGCTCCTCGATCACCCCTGTTGATCCACGCAGAAACGCGGGCGGGTGCCCGGCGCTGGCGTACTCGAGCACGTTGTCGCTCGGGTCCGCCCGCATGATGAACGCCGTCACGAACAGCGAGTGCTCCGACAGCGTCAGGTACACATACTTGTTGAGCGCCCGCAGCACGTCGATCGGGCGCAGGTCCGGGTCCTCGGCGTACAGGCGGCTCAGCTCGCCATGCAATCGATTCACCGTCAGCGCCGCCGCGATCCCGTGCCCCGTCACGTCCAGCAGCGCCAGGCTCAGCGCGGGCTCGTCGGGCGACGCCCCGCCCCCCCGGTGCGCGTGCAGATAGTCCCCCCCGATCTGGCTCATCGGCAGGTACTGGTATGTGAACTGCACCGAGCCCTCGCGGCTCTCGGCCGGGAACGCCCCCTCGTGGATCCGCCTCGCGTCGATCAGGTCCTGGCTCACCTCGTGGAACCGGTGCGCCACCCCCGCCGCGGCCCGGCGCTCCCGCGCCCCCGTGTCGTTGAACACGCTCAGCACGATCCCCGGCACGCCCGCGCCAAGGCTCACCGCGATCAGGCCGCTCGCGTCGAGCATCCGCGTCGTCTCGCCCAGCGCCAGCGCCAGCGTCCCGGTCACAAACCACGCCCCGACGGGCACGAGCGCCTCCTGCGGGCGCCAGCGCAGCAGCAGCGTCGCGGCGCTGTGCACCGCCATGAAGCTCACCGCCGATCCGATCCCGCCAAACTCCGCCCCCATCGTCCGCCGGATCACGTCCAGCACCCCCGCCGCCGAGACCGCGATCAGCGACGCCATCACCTGGTGATGGTGATCGAGCTTCGGTGACAGCGCCGCGCCCACCAGCCCCGCAACCGCCCCGACCCAGGCCGCGTCCACCACCGCCCGGGCCCACGCCGGGGCCAGCTCCCACCCGCGGTCCGCCGCGAACGACGCCCCCAGCAGCCAGAACACCGCGATCAGCACCAGGCCGATCGCCGTCGCCAGCAGCGAGAACTGGATCAGTCGTGGACGCAACGCGTCCGCGTGCTCGGGCGCGCCGATCTCGGGGGTCGTCATGCTCGTTCCCATCGGCTCTTCGCCTCAGCCCGGGTCACTCGTCGCCCTTCTTGCCCTGGCTCTTGCCCGGCGCCCACAGCACGTCGTCCGCCCCGTCCCGGTTGGCCGCCCGCGCCATCACGAACAGCAGATCGCTCAGCCGGTTCAGATACCGAACCGTCTCCGGGTTCGTCGCGTCCGCCTCGACCTGCGCCAGCGCCACCGTCGCCCGCTCGGCGCGGCGCGTTAGCGTCCGGGCCAGGTGCAGCGCCGCCGCCGGCCCGGATCCGCCGGGCAGCACGAAACTCGTCAACGCCCCCAATCTCGCGTTGAGCGTATCGATCGACCGCTCCAGCGCCGCCGTCTGCCCCTTGGTCACCCGCAGGCGGGATCCCGCCTCCTCGCCCGCCTCAATCGGCGTGCACAGGTCCGCCCCCACGTCGAACAGATCGTTCTGGCACGACCGGAGCACCGCCGCGAGGTGCGTCAGGGTTTCGGGCTCGCCCGCCGCCCCGGGCGCCTCGCACGCCGCGATCGCCACCCCCAGCGACGCGTTCGCCTCGTCCACCGACCCGTACGCCTCAACCCGGATCGAGGTCTTGAGCACGCGCGAGCCGCTGCCCAGCCCCGTCATCCCGTCGTCGCCCGAGCGTGTGTAGATCTTTGTGAGCTTGACCATGATCCCTCGTGTACGGGTATGCTCGGGCGTTGGCGCCCGAGGGGCTCGATGCCGCGGAGACGTTCTCTGTAGGCTAGCCGCTCCTGTCTGGTGTGTGTGTTCGAGGGCCTGTGTGATCACGCGAGGAATGACCAGAGCGTGGACCCCGGGCCCGACGCCCACAGCCGACGCCCCGCTGCTCGACCGCGTGCTCCAGGTCCGGGGCCTGGCTGGCCCGGACCGCGACGCCTTCCTCAGCCCCTCGCTCGCCTCGCTCCACGACCCATCCCTGATCCCGGGCCTGGACCGCGGCGCCGAGCGCCTCCTCGCCGCCGCCCACGCCCGCGAGCCCATCGTCATTTACGGCGACTACGACGTGGACGGCGTCACCGCCACCGCCATCCTCTTCCACACCCTCAAGGCCATCGTGCCCGACGCCGAGATCCGCACGTACGTCCCCCACCGCCTCGACGAGGGGTACGGCCTCAACCCCGACGCCATCCGCGCCCTCACCGAGCAGGGCGCCCGCGTCATCGTCAGCGTGGACTGCGGCGTCACCGCCGTCGAACCCGCCCGCGTCGCCCGCGAGCTCGGCGTCGATCTCATCATCACCGACCACCACAACCCCCCCGCCGAGGGCGACCCCCTCCCCGACGCCTACGCCCTCATCCACCCCCGCAGCCCCGGGTCGCAATACCCCTTTGCCGATCTCTGCGGCGCCGGTGTCGCCTACAAGCTCGCCTGGCGACTCGCGACCATGCACTGCGGCTCGGACAAGGTCTCCCCCGAGCTGCGCCAGGTCCTCATCGACATGCTCGCCCCGTGCGCCTTGGGCGTCATCGCCGATGTCGTCCCGCTCCTCGACGAGAACCGCGTCATCGCCCGCTACGGGCTCTCGATGGTCAAGCGATCGTCGCTGACCGGGCTGCACGCCCTGGTGTGCGCCGCCGGGCTCGACGGCGAGGACATCGACGCCGAGAAGGTCGGCTTCCGCATCGCCCCGCGCCTCAACGCCTGCGGGCGCCTCGGACACGCCCGCGAAGCCGTCGAACTGCTCACCACCACCGATCCGCGCCGCGCCAAGGTCATCGCCGAAGAGCTGACCGCGCTCAACGACGACCGAAGGCGCGTCGAGCGGCGCATCCTCGAGCAGGCCTGCGAGATGGCCGAGGCGTCGGGCATGACCGGGCCCGACCGCCGCGCCATTGTCCTGGCCCACAAAGACTGGCACCCGGGCGTCGTCGGCATCGTCTGCTCCCGCCTCGTCGAGCGCTACGCCCG
>JAJDDH010000036.1 GCA_029260415.1 Phycisphaerales bacterium
CGCCCACCTCTCCCAGTGGGTCGCCCACGCCCAGTGCCCCTTCGACGGGCGCGTCCTGGGCCACCACCTCACACTCACCGTCCGCGAGCGCGACCGCCACTTCTGGTCGCCCTGGCTCACCCTCGACGTCCGCGATCAGCAGGGCGCCGAGGGCTGCCACGTCCACGGCCGCTTCAACCCACACCCCAGCATCTGGTCCGCCGTCATCTTCGCAGGTCTGGCCCTGCTCACGATCAGCGCCGTCGCCGCCTGCTGGGGCCTGGCGCAGCTGCTCATGGACGCGCCACCCAGCGCCTGGCTCATCATCCCCGCCTGCTTTCTCCTCGCGGGCGCCCTCTACTGGATCTCCCACCTGGGCCAGGTCATCGCCGACGAGCAGATGAACCGCATCCGCGCCGCCATCGACACCGCCCTCACGCCCCCTGGGTCACACGCACCTCCAGGGGCCTGAGCGTGTCCAGGTGCACGTCTCGCTGCGGGTACGCGATCGTGATCTCCGCCTCTCGGCACAGCTCGTCGATCCGGTACCGCAGGTCGCTCTCGATCTCCAGCCGGTCCTGCGTGGACTTGGGCTTGACCCACACGTGCAGCCCGAACATCAGCGCGTTGTCTCCGAACTCCTGGAACAACGCCAGCGTCTGCGGCGTCTTGAGCACCCGCTCGTGCTCCTCCGCCGCCCGCAGCAGCAGCTCACGCACCACCGCAGTATCCGACCCGTACGCCACGCCCACGCCGATCTGGCTCCGGAACCGCTGGTCCGGCTCGTCGTAGTTCGTCACCGCCGACTCGAGCAGCGCGCTGTTGGGGATGATCACCGTCTTCCCCTCGTACCCCTGCATGTGCGTCGAACGCGCCCCGATCTTCCGCACCGTCCCCTTGTTCCCGTTCACCTCGACGAGCTGCCCCACGCTGATCGGGCGCTCGATGAGCAGGATCAGCCCCGAGATGAAGTTGTTGACGATGTTCTGGCTGCCGAAGCCGATACCCAGCGCCAGCGCACCGCCAAAGATCGTGAACACCGTCATGGGAACGCCCGCGGTATTCACCGCCAGCATCACCGCGATCGTCAGCAGCAGGTAATACACGATCGTCTGGATCGCCGCCGCCGCCCCCTGCTCAATCCTGAACTTGGGCAGCGCGCGACGCCCCACGTACGCGCTCACCGCCCGCGCCACCACCACGCCCACGACCAGCATCACCAGCGCGATCACCAGCTGACCGACCGTCACGTCCGCGTTGTCGATCGCGAACAGCTTGAACCGCCACACCTCGCCCGCCGTGTTCGTAAACTCGCCGACCGGGTCGCCCGTGATCCGGTCAATCGCGTTCGGGCCGGTGCCCCGCGGCGTGGTCGCAGGTGTCGTCGCCGTCATGGTGCTCTCCGGGGGATCCCACAGCCTACCGGATCCGCCCGCGCCGCCGGCGCGTCGCCCGCGTCGAGCTCGCCGACCCCCGCAGCTTGGGGGGCGGATTCACCCGGCGCTCGATAAACCGCTCCGCCAGGGCCTGTCGCTCCGCCTCGGGCAGCAGGTACCGCTCCAGCCCGATCGCCCGGCGCTGCCGGCTCACCTCCGCCAGCACCAGCGCCGCCGTCACGCTCAGGTTCAGGCTCTGCGCCATCCCGCCCATCGGGATCTGAACCACCCGGTCCGCCATCTCGACCGCTTCGGCGCTCAGCCCCCGGTGCTCATTGCCAAACAGCAGCGCGATGTCAGGCTCGTCCAGCCGCGCCTCATCCAGCGGCTCCGCCCGATCGTCCAGCGCCGTCGCCACCAGCGTGTACCCGCGATCCTTCAGCCCGCTCAGCAGCCCCTCGCTCGTCGGGCTCGTCTCAAAGTCCAGCCACAGACTCGTCGACACGCTCGCGTCCCGGCAGTCCACCACCGGATCAAACGCCCGCACCCGCTCGAACGTCAGCCCGACCCGCTGGATGCAAAACGCGTCGCACGACCGCATCACCGCGCCCGCGTTGTGAAAGTCCCGCAGGTCCTCGAGCACCACGATCCCGCGCTGCCGCGCCATCGCCACGCCCCGGATCTTCTCGAGCCGCTCAGGCGTCGCCATCGGCCATCCCATCCCCCGGCGCGTGCCACCACCGGTCCCCGGGCGTCTCGCGGATCGCCGCCGCCCACGCCCGCGCCTCGTCCGTCCGCAGGCGCTTCTCCGACTGCTCGACCCAGACCCGCGCCCGCGTGTTGCCCATCTCGATCAGCTCCCGCAAACACAGCAGCAGCTCAAGCTGGTCCGCGTCGTGCGCCAGCACCGCCTCCGCACTCTCGCACGCGACGTACTCATCGATCAGCCCCCGCACCTCATCGCCGAACGCCAGCCCCCGCGTCATGTCCGCGACCGCCTTCGCCTCATCCGACGTCACATACCGCTTGGCCAGATGGTGCAGGTCCAGCGTCCGCGCCTCGGGCAGGTCATGCACGGCACACAGCTGCGACACCCGACCCGCGTCCGCCCCCGCGCGCCACGCCAGCGCCATCCCGATCACCGTCATCCGGTGCGAGTGCTCCGCCACGCTCTGGCGGTAGTTCCCCAGCTGCGCGAACCCCGACCGAGGCGTCCGCGCCAGCATCCCCGCCTCGTTCAGAAAGTCGATGATCCGCCCGCGCTCATCCATACGACGAGCCTAACGCAGCCGGGCCCGCCCGTCAGGCGTCGTCGGGCTCACGGGCCAGCACCGCCGCAGATTGCGCCAGCGCCCGCCCCGCCTCGGGCGCCATCGCCGCCGCGAGCCACAGCAGGCACCCGACCACCACCGCAACGCCCCACCAGGGCGCCGACGCGATCAGCACGCCCACCAGCAGCAGATACACCGCAAACGCGACCAGCACATACGCCACGACGAGGCTCCCCGGGACGAACCGCCCGGGCACTGCCTCGTCACAAACCCACCCCCGCTTGACCACAACCCGGCGCCCGCCGTCGAGTCAGGCGTCCCGGACCTCGTCAAACACCACGACCCGCCCCACCAGCCGGGCGACGTACCCCTCCACCCGCTCGATCCCCGTCGCCGCCCGAACGATCTCCAGCGCGGTAGCCAGGTCCTCGAGCTGCATCCCCCGCAGCGTCCGCTCCGTCGCCCCGCGGCAGTTCAGGTAGTACGCGCACAGATCGTGCTGGATCAGCGCCACCCGGTCCACCTCGTGCACGCTGCACAGCATCGAGACGTCATCGATCACGCGCATGCCCTCGGGCTCGCTCTCGCGCTCAACCGTCAACGCCCCGGGCCCCCCGGGCACCACCACCCGGTCGCACCGCACGATCCCCAACCGGTTCACCACGAAGTCGTTGAACTGACGCGAGAACCGCCCGTCCGAGCAGTGCACCACCAGCCCGTCGTACCGCCCGTCGTCATAGCTCGGCGCCGACTCGTACCCCATCATCAGCCCTCGCCCATCTGATCGATGAACACGTTCGCCTCCGCGATCGACGACTCCATGTCCGCGATCAGCCGCGAGATCTCGCTCTCGAGCTCGATCACCGTGCTATCCATCGACGCGATCGCCCGCGCGTTCAGGTTGTGTTTTAGGAACAGCACCTGGTCGCGGAACGCGTCGAGCACGGGGTCCATTTTCGACTCCGCCCGGCGCATCGCCGCCACCACCCGCTCGTACCGACTCCTCGTCTCGATCAGCTGGTCCTCGCTCGCCCGGCGCAGCGACTCCGTGCTGTAATCGTCAAGCTCGTCCTCCCACTCATCAAACAACGCGCTCCCCACCCGCTCGACCGACCGGATCTTGTCGCGCACGCGCCCCGCCCGATCTTCCGACCGGTCCAGCTCCTTCTTCAGCTTCGAGTACGCCCCCTCCAGCTCACGGTCCTCGTATCCCGTCAGACTCTTGAGCTCGTCAAGCGTGGACGCGAACTGCGTCTTGGCCGATTCCTGCGCATCGCGCGACTCCTCCACCCGGTCCACCAGCTGCTCCCGCTTGGCGTACCCGAGCTTCTCCCGCACCGCGATCCCCGCCGAAGAGCACCCGAGCCCCTGAAGCGTCATTGCCAGCCCCATCAGGGCCAACGCCGGTCGTGTCAATCGATTCATCCGCATCGCCGACGCCTCCACGCTCGAACCGATCCCGCCGAGCCCCGCCGCACAGGGCGCCAGCGATGACCCGGCCCAGAATCGCCCCTAGACTACGCCCGAGTCTCGCAAGGCGCCGACGGACGACCGTCGAGCCGCGCAGCCTCCCGACGCCCGATCCCGCCCGAGGATCGACGCCGGTTCGAATACCACCGGGCACGCAGAAGGAATCGGATATGAAGCTCTACGTTGGAAACCTCGCGTACTCCTGCACCGAAGACCGCCTCCGCGAGATCTTCGAGGCCCACGGCGAGGTCTCCTCGGCGGCACTCGTCATGGACCGCGACACCGGTCGTCCCCGCGGATTCGGCTTTGTCGAGTTCACCAACGACGACAACGCCCGCGCCGCCATCGAGGCCCTCAACGGCCAGAACATGGACGGACGCGACCTCACCGTCAACGAAGCAAAGCCCCGTGAACCCCGCAGCGGCGGTGGCGGCGGCGGCGGTCGCGGCGGCTACGGCGGCGGCGGCGGTGGTGGGGGCGGCTACGGCGGTGGCGGCGGCGGCGGCGGCCGCTGGTAAGCCAACACGCTGACCACACCTGAATACACGTGACCCTCTCCGGGTCGGGGCGCCGCGCCCCGGCCCGTGTTTGTTTTTGCGCCACACCCTCACCGCGAACCCATCGCCCCCAACCCCAGTACAACCCCGATGCCCGCCGACGCGTCAAGAATCGCACGCCCACGATCGCGCGCACTAATCCTCGCGCCCATGCCCGTGATCATCGCGCTCGGTCTGGTCCTCAGGCGCCTCCGCCCCGCCGCCGACCCGGGCGCCCTGCAAGGCTTCATCGCGACCTACGCCCCCGACACACTCTGGGGCGTCCTCATCACGTTGGGCTTCGCCGCCGCGTTCCCGCGCTGGCGCCCGCTCCGCATCACCCTGACCGCCCTCGCGCTGACCACCGCCATCGAACTCACCCAGCTCACCAGCGCCCCGCCGCTCGACTGGCTCCGCTCATTCTCGGTGACACGGTTCCTCCTCGGCACACACTTCGCATGGACCGACATCGCCTGCCTGCTCGTGGGCGCCGCCATCTCGTTTGCGCTGCTCAGCCTCGTCGATCGATCCCCGCGTCCTCCGGTACACTCGCCCCATGGGCCGGATCACACAACGACTCACTGAACTCGGCATCCAACTCCCCGAGCCCAGGTCCCCCGTCGCCAACTACCTCCCCTGCAAACGCTCGGGCGACACCCTCTACGTCTCCGCAAAGGTCAGCGAGCTCCGCGGCGCCGTCGGCGCGGACGTCACGCTTGAGCAGGCGCGCACCGCCGCCCGCGAACTCTGCCTGCTCCTGCTCAGCATCGTTCAGAGCGAGATCGCCGATCTCGACCTTATCGAATCAATCGACAAGCTCCGCGGCTTCGTCCGCTCCGCCCCGGACTTCACCCAGCAACCCCTCGTCCTCGACGGCGCCTCCGACGTCCTCGCCGAGATCTTCGGTCAGCCCCCGGGAATCGTGGCTCGCCTGCTTCTCTTGTTCGAGGCAATAGTGCGCCCAGGTCGAGATCGGCTCGGCCAGGACCGCCGCCCCCTCGCCGTGGAGGAACGAGAACATCTTGAAGTTCCCGTCGCCCTCGGTGGTCTGGGCCCAGAACTCCCCGGTGATCTTGACGATCGGCTTGACCCGAGTGCGGTCGAGCTCGACGGCGTCGAAGCGGCGCCCGACTTCTTCGAGCGCGTCCGTGAGGGTCTTGAACTCTCGGCCGTAGGTGGTGCGCCAGATCTTCGTCGCGGTCTTCAACCCCTCGCCGAGGAATCCCGGGAGCTCTCTCGGCCCCATCGTCGCGAGCACCTCTTCGAGATAGGTGAGGGCTTCCTCGAGGACCCGGTCGGTCGCCCCGGGTACCG
>JAJDDH010000037.1 GCA_029260415.1 Phycisphaerales bacterium
GTCGCAGCGCAGGCAAACGAGCTTGCCGGAGAAAGCCCCGTGTTGACCATCGCCGCTGTAGAGCGGTGTCATCGGACGCAGGCTCGCCAACGCGCTCGCCGACTCTACCGCGTGCTCGTCTCCGGCCTGGCCGACCAGGCCGCGGGCAAGAACTCCCGCTCAGAGTGGGCACCGTAAGAAATATTGCCGTCTTCACTAGATCTCCTTCGGAGAACCGAAACGCGGCCTCATCCACGCCCCGCAAGGCGCTCCCACTCTCGCTCGACGGTCACGGTCCGTCCCGAACGCTCCGGTCGTCCCCGTCCTGAAAGTGCTGAATGCGGTTCGGAGCGTCCGCGTGCCCGGAGTGCCCGGCTGCCAGGGCGTCATACCGGGCAGCGATGACTTCGTATTCATTCGCCAGCGCCTCGCAGTGCGCGGCCATGTCGTCGGCTCCCTCACCGAGGTCGGCGCCCGACAATCGGTACCGTGCGGCAAGCGCCAGGTGGTAGGAAGCGAGCGATCGGGCATCCTCTGCGCGCTCCTCGTAGCTGCTCGAGAGGGAATTGTGCTGCTCCACGGTTACGGGGCCCTGCAGGACGGTTTGACCGAGCGTCGAAAGGGATCCGGTGCAGCCTGGCACTACCGCCGCGAGAATCAGCCCAAGGGGAGCGAAGCGAGTCACCCTCCGGCCCGCTGCAATTCGCCTCATGACAATCGTCATCCGAGTCAGAAACGAACCGCAGGCCTCCCGCGTTACACGCCCGAGAGGGAATCTGGCCGGAATACCCCTTCTAGCCTCACGTCCCGCGGAGGACGAGGATCGACATCGCGAACATCGACAGAATCTGGGCGAAGAAGAAGCCGAAGCGTACGCCGACGACAAGATTCGATGGGCTGAATGCCACATGCGTGACGGTCTGGAGGACGCGCCCGGTAAGAAACACGATTGCGAAGGTGTCGAGCCAGTCCGTCCGGAGCTCCATCGCGAATGTCGCCAGGACGATGGCGCCGTAGACGGGGAGGTTCTCGACGCAATTGGCATGGGCTCGCGTTGCGCGACGATACCGCTCCTCGCCGTGAGGGATGTCGGCCGGGAAATCGTTGAGCGCCGCGCGGCCGCTCAGAATCCTCGCCCATCGGTAGGCGCCAACGCCAATCAGCAACGTGATGAGAGTCCACAGGGCGAACCCGAGAAGTGTCCACAGAGGAATGGTCATTGAACCGTCTCCCTACCGCGCGCGGTTTTCCGTTCGCTGTCGCTGGCTGCGTGCAAGCCGCCGCCGCACGGCGAAGGAGCAACCGCCGCGCCAGAAGTGCGCACGACCCTGGACCGCACTTCTTCCGCTAGGTTCTCGATCCTCGGAAATGGTCGTGTCCGGATTCTTGCATGTGATACCCCGCCGCTCTCGGTGGCACTCGTCGATCCCGCGGCGAAGCGAGCTCGGAAGCGGAGCGCGCCAACCGTGCATTGAGCGGTCCCCATGGCGGTGAGGACCGCGAGGTCTGGCAGAAGCTGTGGTGTCGGCACAGAAGTCAACTGTCACCACGCAACTTCCGCCGGATTTGGCCTGTAACAGGGAAGAGCCGGGCTTCGTTCTAGACGTGTCGGATAGGCGTGTTTCCATCGATTCGGAACCATCCGAACGCTCGAGGCCGCAGACCATGCATAGGACCGGAAGTCAGCTCATCGCCCGGAGGCTGGGCATCGACACCTATCGTGCGCCCGTCGCCTACATGCGAGCGGACTGTCCGGTGTGCCGCTCGGAGGGCTTCGAGGCGCTGACCCGAATCCGGGTCGAGGCGGGCGGGCACGTCGTGATCGCCACGCTAAACGTCGTGACCTCCGACGTTCTTCGACCCGGCGAGGCCGGCTTCTCCGAAGAAGCGTGGCGACTTCTAGGCGTAGCCGACGGCGCAACGGTCACCGTCGGACACGCTCCCGTTCTGAATTCGTTTGGCCACGTTCGCGCAAAGCTGTACGGCAACCACCTCGAACCACAGGCCATAGAGGCCATCGTCCGGGACGTTACGGCCGGACGGTATCCGGACGTACACCTGGCCGCCTTCGTGACCGCGTGCGCGGGAAACCGGCTCGACGTGGCGGAGATGAGCGCTCTGACCCGGGCCATGATCGACGCCGGCGATCGGCTTCGCTGGCCGACCGAACGAGTCGTGGACAAGCACTGCGTCGGAGGGCTGCCGGGGAATCGGACCACGCCCATCGTGGTAGCGATCGCCGCGGCGGCCGGCTTGACCATTCCGAAGACGTCGTCTCGCGCGATCACGTCACCGGCGGGCACCGCCGACGTGATGGAAACACTGACGCCGGTCTACCTCGGCCTCGACGAGATGCGACGGGTCGTCGAGACCGAAGGCGGCTGTCTCGTCTGGGGCGGGTCGGCGCGCCTCTCCCCGATGGACGATGTCTTGATCCGGATCGAGCGCGCCCTCGACGTCGACAGCGAGGGACAGCTCGTCGCTTCGGTGCTGTCCAAGAAGGCGGCGGCAGGGTCCACGCACGTCGTGATCGATATCCCTGTTGGGCCGACGGCCAAGATTCGTTCGATCGAAGCCGGTCGCTCGCTGGCTCGTGACCTCGAAGAGGTCGGGCGGGCCGTCGGGCTCGTCGTTCGGGCCGTCTTCTCCGACGGTAGCCAGCCGGTCGGACGCGGAATTGGGCCCGCCCTCGAGGCAGCGGACGTTTTGGCCGTGCTGCGCTGCTCGCCGGA
Source organism: Phycisphaerales bacterium (assembly GCA_029260415.1). Lineage (GTDB taxonomy): Bacteria > Planctomycetota > Phycisphaerae > Phycisphaerales > UBA1924 > JAJRXR01. The sequence continues at coordinate 2,712 of JAJDDH010000037.1, forward strand.
TGCCCCGGAGGAGCTGCGACAACGCGCCCTGGTGCTTGCCGGACACGTGCTGGAGATGGGCGGTGCCGCCCCCCAGGGCGATGGGCTACGCACGGCGACGACCCTGCTCATGGAGGGGAGCGGCTGGAGCAAGTTCCGAGCGATCTGCGAGGCGCAGGGAGGGTTCCGCGAACCCCGCGTAGCCGCTTTCACCGAGCCGATCCTAGCGACGAGAAGCGGCGCCATTGCGCAGATCGATAATCGCCGCCTCGCCCGAGCGGCCAAGCTCGCGGGCGCGCCGGCCGACCAGGCCGCCGGGCTCGAAATCCACGTCCGACTCGGCCAAGAGGCCGAGAAGGACCAGCCGCTGTTCACCTTGCACGCCGAAAGCCGTGGCGAACTCGACTACGCGCTCGACTACGTGAGTGAGCAGCAGGACATCGTCCATGTGGACCGGGAGGCGTCATGAGCCCACTCGTGCTGCCGTTGCCCGGCAACGAGGCCCTCGCGGCGAAGCTTGGCGCGACCATCCGCGGCGACGTCGGTGAGCTCACTGTGAGACGGTTTCCCGACGGAGAATCCTACGTTCGGCTTCGGAGCTCCCCGCAAGGACGAGCGGTCGTCGTCGTGGCGTCGATGGATAGGCCCGACCCCAAGTTCATCCCGCTTCTCCTCGTGCTCGAAACCGCGCGGGAGCTCGGCGCCAGGTCGGTGGGGCTCGTCTCCCCCTATCTTTGCTACATGCGGCAGGACCGGCGTTTTCAGGAGGGTGAAGCGATCAGCGCTCGCGTCTTTCCGCGACTGATCGCCAGATCGCTCGACTGGCTGGTGACCGTAGATCCCCACCTGCATCGAATCACAGATCTGTCGGAGGTGTATCCGGTGCCGGCCCGGGTCGTGCACGCCGCACCGGTGGTGGCCGCATGGATCGCGAAGGAAGTGCAAAGGCCGCTCCTGATCGGCCCCGACTCGGAGAGCGAGCAATGGGTGGTGGACGTTGCGCGGCATGCAGGTGCGCCGTTCGTCATTCTGGAGAAGGTGCGCCGCGGCGATCGCGACGTCGAGATCAGCGTTCCCGACGTGACCCGGTGGAGGGAGCACACACCGGTCCTCGTGGACGACATCATCTCGACCGGTCGGACCATGGTCGAAACCCTGGGACACGTTCGACGCGCCGGGATGCGAGCGGCGGTCTGCGTCGGCGTCCACGGACTCTTCGCCCCGAGGGCGCTCGAGGAACTTCGCGCGGCCGGCGCGGCAACTCTCGTCACCTGCGACTCGGTCACCCACACAACGAACGAGATCGACCTCTCTGCCGCCTTGGCGGCGGCGACGTTAGAGATGCTCGGGCCGACCAAACCAGCCTGAGCGGAGGATCAAGCCGTGGAGATCACTTTCCTGGGCGCCACCGACACGGTCACCGGCTCGCGCACACTGGTGCGCAGCGGACAGGCGCAAGTCCTCGTCGACTGCGGGCTGTTTCAGGGCGTAAAGGCCATCCG
>JAJDDH010000038.1 GCA_029260415.1 Phycisphaerales bacterium
GCGAGGAGGACCCGCCATGCGCACCCCCACCGCCCTCGCCCTGGCCCTGGCCCCCGCCGCCCTCGCGGGCGACAGCGTCCCCGCCCCCAACGAGGACTGCGACACCGCCATCGTCTTCACCACCGCGGACCTGCCCTACCTCGTCGCCGACGCCCTGGGCTGCACCAACGACCTCGTCGATCGCCCCTACTTCGACGTCTTCTTCCGGTACGACTGCACCACCACCGCCACGCACCGCGTCGACATGTGCGGCACGACCGGTGACTCCTACATGCGCATCTACGCCGACGCGTGCAGCTTCCTCCAGTCCACCTTCTGGGTCGAGGACGACGACGCCTGCCCGGGCTCGCCCAGCACCCTCGACCCGCGCATCGACATCGTCCTCGAGGCCGGGCACTCCTACTGGATCGAGCTCGGCGCCTGGCGCGACGCCCCCCAGTTCCCCCCCAACGCGGGCGACCCCTACGCCCTCTCGGTCGTCATCCTCCCCGACTGCCCCGCCGACCTGGCCCCGCCCACCGGCACGCTCGACTTCTCCGACGTCGTCGCCTTCCTCGAGGCCTTCGCGACGGGCGACCCGATCGCCGACTTCGCCCCCGACGGCGAGTTCAACTTCTCCGACGTGCTCGCCTTCCTGACCGCCTTCACCGCCGGCTGCCCGTAGCGCCAAGCCCCGCCAAAGGCGCCAAAAGAAATTCAATCGCGCGCCGAGACTTTTCATTTGACTGTTTCTGCGTTGAACATATTCTCTCCGCCAGATTGGTCGACGGGCAGCACGCCGGACCCAAGTCTGGGTCGGCCGCCGGCGGAGTTCGCCGGACAAAGCCCACCGCTCCAATCGCACGGAGGCCCCGTCAATCGCGGGGACCGTCAATGGCTGGCAAACCTGTTTCCAAGCCGTCCTCCACCTCCAAGCCTTCGGCCCCGGCCAAGCCCGGCAAGCCCAAGCGCCGCGCCCGCTAACGCGATGCGCGCCCCGCGCTGACCCGCGGGGACAACGCTGACTGACTCCTGCCGCCCCGGTCACCACCGGGGCGGCGGGCGTTTTCAATCGCCCCAATCTGCACTACCCTGTGCCGTTCCCTCCCCGGAAAGGCACACCCATGCGCTGGCAAGGCCGCAGACAGAGTTCCAACGTCCAGGACCGCAGGCGCGCCGGCCCCACCGGGCGCCCCGGCGGGAAGATCGCCCTCGGCGGCGGCGGGCTGGTCTCCCTCCTGCTCATCATGGGCGTCGTTTGGGCTCTGGGCGGCAACCCCCTCTCCGTTCTCAGCTCCTCGGGCTCGGGCGGAGGCGTCTCCCTCCCCTCAGGACCGAGCGCCAACGCGCCAATCGACCCGCGCGAGGAGCAGCTCGCGGAGTTCATCAAGACTGTGTTGGCTGACACCGAGGATGTCTGGAACCAGCTGTTCGCCGCCGGCGGGAGCAACTACCAGGAGCCCACGCTCGTCATGTTCCGCGGCTCGACGCGCTCGGGCTGCGGCTTCGCCTCCGCCTCGATGGGCCCGTTCTACTGCCCGGCGGACCAGCAGGTGTACATCGACCTGGGCTTCTATGACGAGCTGGCGACCAAGTTCGGCGCGCCGGGCGACTTCGCGCAGGCGTACGTCATCGCGCACGAGGTGGGGCACCACATCCAGCACCTGATGGGCACGACCGACATGGTCCACGCCAAGAAGGGGCGCGTGTCCGAGTCCGAGTACAACGATCTGTCCGTGCGTCTGGAGTTGCAGGCCGACTTCCTGGCGGGTGTGTGGGCGCACCACGCGCAGCGGACCAAGAACATCCTCGAGGCGGGCGACATCGAGGAGGGCCTGCGGGCCGCCGCGGCGATCGGGGACGACACGCTGCAGAAGCAGGCCCAGGGGTACGCGGTGCCCGATTCGTTCACCCACGGGACGTCGGCCCAGCGGGTCCGCTGGTTCCGCAAGGGCCTGGAGACGGGCGATCTGTCCCAGGGCGATACGTTCAGCGTCGCGAGCCCATAAGCGGCGCTGGGCGCCCAAGAACCCTGCCCATCAACCCGCACAGACCGACCGCTCCGCGCAGCTTCACGCGCCCTGGGCGGCGCCTCAGGAATCGGCCTGTGACGCTGGCTCCCGGAACTCAGGGTGTTGACTCGGAGACCCCTGAACCCAGCCCGGCGCGGCGCGCCGGCGCCCGGAGCCCGCCCATGTCTGACGCAACCCCCCGCTGTTCACGCCCGGTGTACATCGTTGCCGCTGTGCTGCTCGGTTCGCTGGGCGTGCACAACTTCCTGGCCGGTCGCACGAAGCCCGGGTTCATCCAGCTGGCGATGGGCACGGTCGGGTGGCTGGTGCTGGTCCCGCCCTTCCTGGCGGCGATGTGGGCGCTCTATGAAGCGATCACGATCACGGAGGACGGCGAGGGCGTGCCCTTCAGCAGCGTGGACCTCGCGGAGGCGTTTGAGAAGGCGGACGCGCAGCGTCCGGAGGCGGTCAAGGCCGCGTAGACACCGCGTCGAGAGAGCCGGGTCCCCCACCACCCTTTCGCACGCGTTCTGATACGGTCTCCGTGCGCACACCGCGCACGGAGACCATTCTCATGTCGGACATTGGCGCGAACAAGCTGCTGCTGGTCATCATCGCGATCCTGATTCCGCCGCTGGCGGTGGGTCTGAAGACGGGGATCGGCGCCCCGCTGATCATCAACATCGTTCTCACGCTGCTGTTCTATCTGCCCGGTCTGCTGCACGCGCTGTACGTGATCCTCAAGTAGGCACACTCGGAGCGGCGCTGAGCCGGGTCAGGTCGTGGGCACATTCGGAGCGCGGGGTCGGTCGATCGGCGCGTTTCTTGCGAACACGCGTGCCCCGTCTAACGTTGTAGGACCCATGAAGACAAGCGTGAGGACACAGGCGATCACCGCGCGCGATGCCGCGGACTACGGGGCAATCCTGTTCGCGGGCGTGCTGTACGCGGGCGCCCTGCGGTACCTGGTGCTGCCCTCGGCGGTGATCCTGACGGGGACGGAGGGGGTCGCGGCGGCGCTGTCGTACTACTTCGACGCCTACTGGGTGTTTGTCGTGCTGTACACGCTGTTCCAGGCGGGGCTGCTGATCTTCGCGGCGCTGCGGATGCCCGTGACGTTTGTTCGGCGCACGCTGGCGACGGTGCTGACCGTGACCGTGGCGCTGGCGCTGCTGCCCGAGTACCAGTTCGCGTCGCCCGAGCCCGAGAACGAGCGGATCATCCTCGTCCTGTTCGGGGGGCTTCTCGCGGGGGCGGCCAAGGCGATCGCCTTCAAGCACCGGGGCTCGACGGGCGACGAGGACATCCCCGGCGCGTACTTCGCGATGAAGTACCTCAAGCCGGTCGGGTCGATCACGATCATCGCGGCGGTGTTCTCCACCGCGTTCGGCATGTTCATGGCGCTGCTCAAGCAGGGCGACTTCGCGGTGGTTGTGAACACGCTCATGTACACGTGCATCTACATCTTCGCGAGCACGGAGACGCTCAACAACCTGTACCACCGGTTCAGCCTTGTCGCGGTCGATGTGGTGACGCGACGCGCCGGGGACGTGGGGCGCGCGGTTCGCGAGCGGCTCCCGCACCGGACGTACCTGGTGCAGCCCGCGCGCGGGGGGCACACGAACCAGGCGTTCGACGTGGTCCGGATCGTCATCACGCGGGAGGAGTTGCCCGCGCTGCTGAGGACGATCCAGCGCGCCGACCCGGAGTGCTTTCACTACGACTTCGAGCTGCGGGGGATCTCCCGGAGCTACTACATCCCCCCGATCGGGCAGGCGGGGGACGCCCCCCGCCCGTCGCGTCCCGGGGCGGCGAACGCTACGTGATCCTGGGCGCGCCGCACTCGGGGCAGGGGGCGTCGGCGAGCCCGGTCAGGTCGTAGCCGCAGGCGCGGCAGACGCCCGGGCGGAGCTTGGCCAGTTCGCTCCGGGGGGCGCCCATGACGCCGACGCGGATGCCGTGCGATCGGAGCAGGTCCGTCGCGCGGGCGTTGAGGCTGGCGAGCAGGGCGAAGTTGAGCAGCGGGATGAAGAGCAGCAGCGCGACGACCCAGGTCATGGCGCCGCGCCCCCCGATCGCGATCGACAGGTTGACCGCCCGGGCGATGGTGAGCATGGTGACAACAACGTAGAGCGCGAGCTTGGCCGCGGCGAGCCACGCGGGCGCGTTGACGGGCGCAACGCACTGCGTCATGGTGACCACGAGCAGCGCCAGCAGGTGCCAGAGCAGCAACCGCTGCGCCCTGGCGACGCTCAGCGGATCGGGCTCGGGCGGGGGGGGCGCGGCGGGCATGGGCCCATCATCGTCGATCCGGGGGCGGGGCG
>JAJDDH010000039.1 GCA_029260415.1 Phycisphaerales bacterium
AACGCCGATGGCGACCCCGACTTCGTTGTCGGCGCCCCGCTCAACGACGCCCTGGGCAGCAACACCGGGCGGGTGTATGTCTACTCCGGGCCAACGGGCGATCTGCTGCATGTCTTCACGGGTGAGGCCGCGGTCGACAAGCTCGGCCTGTCTGTCGCCAACGCGGGCGATGTTGACGGCGATGGGTTTGCGGACATCCTCGCGGGCGCCTGGTGGAATGACGCGGACACAGACGTCAGCGGCGACAACCGAGGGCGGGCGTATGTATTCTCAGGGCGCACCGGCGAGGCGCTCGCCACGTTTACTGGCGAGGCCAGCCTCGACCACCTCGGCCGCCCAATCGCTGGCGGGCACGACATCAACGGTGACGCCATTCCCGATGTCATAGTCGGCGCCCGCGACAACGATGCCAACGGCGATGAGGCCGGACGCGCGTACGTCTTCTTTCTTGACCCCGCCTGCCTCGCGGACCTCGCCGAACCCACGGGCGTGCTCGATTTCTCTGATGTGCTGTCATTCCTGACCGCGTTCGCCGCCGGGACTCCCGAGGCGGATCTGGCGACGCCGATCGGGACGCACGACTTCTCTGACGTTGTTGCCTTCCTCAGCGCGTTCTCGTCTGGCTGTCCCTGAGTGAGTTTCCCACATGGCCGAGAGGGGCAGAGCATGAACCACATGATCGGAGCGCTGGGCTGCGTCGCGATGCTGCCGCACGCGGCAGCTCAGGGGCCGGTGCTTCCTGTGAAGGAGATCGCCGAGCTCATCTCGCCGCCCTGGGCCTCTCAAGAACAAGCCGATGGGGATCACGACGCGTCCTCGCCGGGGTCGATGCTCGCCGGCGCGTACGAGATCACGACGATCGCGGAATCCGGTGACGAACCCCCGGGACGGCCAGGGGCGGTGTTTACACTGTTGCGCTGGCCCTCCATCGGCGACTCCGGCGCTGTCGCATTCAAAGGGGATTACACGGGCGTCTCATCTGGCAACGAGGGGGTGTACCGGTTCCAGCACGGCCTGCTCGAGCGGGTCCTGGATGATGGCTTCGACTTCACACCCCCCGGTCAGAGCGGCGCTTCGTCGTACACCGGGTTCGGTCCGCCGGTGATCAATCACGCGGGGCACGTGGCGTTCCAGGGGGGACTCAGCTTCGCCGATGGCAACCAGGGGCTTTACGTCTGGCGGGGCGCCGGCGTGGACCGCCAGTTTGACAACAACCCGCTCGATGCGGTCCCGGGCCAGCCCGTCGGATCGTCCTGGTCCACGTTCCCGTTCACTGCTGGGATCATCCCGTTCCTCACCGAGAACGCTCGCAGCGCGACGATCGCGCGCTATCGAGACGCAAGCTTTGTCGAACGCCAGGGCGTGTACGTCGCGGAACCGAAGTCCGGGGCGATCTTGATCGCTGACGAGTCCAGCGCACCCCCGGGCCAGCCCGCGGCTCGCTTCTCCTCGTTCGACCCGTTCTTGGTGATGAACGGGCCGGGCGATCTGGTGTTCATCGGTGAGTACGTCGGCGGCGCCGGAGCGCGCGGGATCTACCGCTACGATGCCGCGGACGGTGTCGTGCATCGACTCGCAGACGCATCCACACCCCCACCAGACCAGCCGTTCTCGGCCCGATTTCTCTCTTTCGACCAGTTCCCGTCGATGAATGACGCCAGCCAGTCGGCCTTCGGCGCAACGTACTCCGGGGGCGCTGGCTTCCGGGGTATCTACCGCGCCGAACCCGACGGCTCCCTCACGACCATCGCCGACACCTCCGGAGCCTTCTCTGTCCCCGATCATCCCACGGCGAGCTTCTCCCTGTTCGGTCCGCCGGTCATGAACGAGCACGGTGAAGTCGCGTTCCTCGCTGAGTTTGGTCCTGGCCCCGACGACGTCGGGGTCTTTCTCGCAACAAAAAACGGAACCGCCCGCGTGTTCGACCTCGCCGACGACGTCCCGGGTCAGCCGGGCGCCTCGTTCTCGCTCATGGGTTCGATCGCGCTCAACGCTTCAGGCCAGGTTGCCGTCGCCGTTCGATACACGGGTGTGATAAACGCAGGCGACGAGGGCCTGTACCTGTGGGACGGGTCGTCGCTCACCCGTATCGTCGACGAGTCCATGGATCTCTTCGGGCGCCGCCCGACCAATCTTGATCTGATGCTTGGCACCGGGGGCTCAGGCGGACAGGACGCAAAGATCTCTGCGCTCAACGACGCGGGCCAGCTCGTCTTCCTCGCAACGTTCGAGAACGGTGATACGGGCGTGTACGTCGTCTCAGCCAGTATGACCAACTGCGACGACGACGGCTGGATCCCGACAGTCCCCGTTTCGTTCCCGGGGAACGTGCCGGACACCAACGGGCGCGGCGCCGTCGTCGCCGAGTTCCGCATCGGCTCACACGAGGTCACCAACGCCCAGTACATCGAGTTCCTCAACGCAATCGCGGCAGACGATCCCAATGCTGTCTACGACGAGGTGATGACCACCAGCCTGAGAGGCGGGATCGTGCGTGTGGGGACTCCCGG
>JAJDDH010000040.1 GCA_029260415.1 Phycisphaerales bacterium
ACCCCCTGCGTGCGTAGTATTTGAGCGATGAACCAGCGCGTCAGCGTTTCAGATGAAGCCTCGCGGGACCTCTTCCGCCAGCACGGCCTCCGCTGCACCAAGCAGCGACAGGTCATCTACTCCGCGCTCATGGCGACCACCGCCCATCCGACCGCCGAGGAGCTTCTGGGCATGGTCAACGCGGGCGAGCCCGGGCTCAGCCTCGCGACCGTCTACAACACGCTCGAGGCCCTGACCACCTGCGGGCTGGCCCGCCGCCTGCCCAGCCACTCGGGCAACGGCCCCTGCCGCTACGACGCGGACGTCAGCCAGCACATCCACATCACGACCAGCGACGGGCGCGTGCTGGACGTGCCCGAGGACCTGGCCGCCCGCCTGCCCCAGCCGCTGCCGCGTGAGATCAGTGACGAGCTGGAGCGCCGCCTGGGCGTGAAGATCACCAAGGTCCACGTCGAGATCCGCGGCGAGGACCTGGCCTAGCCCCGCGTCCGAGAACGACCCCACAATCACGCTGCTCCCTGCCCGGTCGCCGTCAAGGCGGGCGCCTGTTGGACCGATATCGCTCGCGTCCGACCGCCCACCTCAATCGGAGATCAGCGATGAACAGCATCGACAGGCGCGTGCACGAGCGTTTCACCGTCAGCCCCATGTACTCCGCGGTCCGCGTCCGCCTCGACGACGAGCGCGAGTACACCCGCGACGGGCACGCCTACGACATCTCCGAGAGCGGCCTCCGCTTCGAGCTGGACAACCCCGTCGAGGAGGGCACGCCCGTGGTTCTCGAGCTCGAGCTGCCCCGCGCGGGCCTCTGGGCCTCGACCGACGACGGCCCGGGGCGGACCATCGAGCTCAAGGCCAACGTCGTCTGGTGCGACACCGAGGAGCCGGGCCCGGCCAGGATGGCCGCGCAGGTCTCGCACTTCATCCGCGAGGGCGACAAGCCCCGCCTGATGCGTCTGCTCACCAGCGGGCAGTTCCTCCGGGCCGCCTGACCCCGCTGGGGCGGGAGTCTCGCCCGACATCATCTATTTCCCAGTGACTCGCCCATCGCCCGACCTACCGTTGGGCGATGTTTGTTGACAGCGCCATAATCCGAGTCCGGGCAGGCAAGGGCGGCGACGGCGCCGTCTCCTTCTACCGAGGGCGAGGCCTGCCCAAGGGCGGCCCCGACGGCGGCGACGGCGGGCGCGGCGCCGACATCTTCCTCCACGCCGACCCGGGCCTCAACACCCTCATCGACTTCCGTGGCGTCCGCGACTGGCACGCCGACCGGGGCGAGGCGGGACGCTCCAAGCAGCAGTTCGGCGCCGCCGCCGACAAAATGACCATCCGCATCCCCCCGGGCACCCTCGTCTTCAACGACGACACGGGCGAGCTCATGGCCGACGTCGGGCCCGACGAGACCGTCCTCATCGCCAAAGGTGGCAAGGGCGGGCACGGCAACGAGCACTTCAAAAGCTCCACCAACCAGACCCCCCGCAAGGCGACCAGCGGCCAACCCGGCGAGGAGTTCACCCTCCGCCTCGAACTCAAGCTCATCGCGGAAGTCGGGCTCGTGGGCCTGCCCACCGCGGGCAAGTCCACGCTGCTCAAGGCGCTCACCCGCGCCGAGCCCAAGATCGCCGACTACCCGTTCACCACGCTCAGCCCGCAGCTTGGCATCGCCGAGCTCGACCCGACGCGCCGCATCGTGATCGCGGACATCCCCGGGCTCATCGAGGGCGCCGCGGGCGGCGCGGGGCTGGGGCACGACTTCCTGCGCCACGTCGAACGCACCAGCGTCATCCTGCACCTGCTCGACTGCTGCCCGCCCGACAACTCGACCCCCGCGGACAACTACCGCACCATCCGCGAAGAGCTCGCGGGCTACTCGCCCGAGCTGGCCGAGAAGCCCGAGATCATCGTGCTCAGCAAGACCGACCTGCTCCCGGGCGAGGAGTTCCTGGCCGAGGCCACCGCCGAGCTCTGCGGCGAGCTGCGACTGGGCGCCGATCAAACACTCCAGACCGTCAGCAGCGCCTCGGGCGAGGGCCTCAAAGAGCTGCTCGAGCGGTTGTGGGTCCTGCTCCACGGCGTGGACGCCAAGGTCGAGGGCTGGAAGCCGGCGTGAACCGGTCTCAGCCCTTGGGCTGAGCCTCGTCGCTGGCGCCGCCCTTGATCGCCCCGAACGCGAACAGCGCGCCGAGCAGCACGCTCACGATCCCGCCTGGCATGCCCCACACAAATCTGAGGACACTGAAGATCAGCCCCGACTTGCGACCCGAAGGCCCGTCGTCACCGAACTGAATGTCGGGCTGGACGATCATCCAGATCCCAAAGCCGATGAAGATCAGCGCGAAAACGAGGCCGCCGAGGATCGGCGATCTCGTTGCTGGTTCTTGTTTCTCTGCCATTGGTTCCCCCGTGCTTCAAGATGAGTTCGGTGGAGAATAGCAAATCAGTGGGGGCTCGTCACGCGGGTACTTCCAGCAGCGCCAGCCACTCCCGGTTCCCCGCCCCCTTGCGCTTCCGCTTGGCCTTGAGCGCCCCGCCCAGCACCGGGCTCTCGGTCATCCCCAGCACGCGCACGCCCATCGTCGCCAACGCATCGATCACACGCATCGCGATCTCCTGGCTCCGCTCCGGGTCCAGCACGCCCCCCTCGCCAAGGTCCGACCGGTCCGCCTCGTAGTGCGGCTTGATCAGCGTGATGATCCGCCCGCCCGCCCTGGTCCACGTGAGCGCCGCGGGGATCGCCTTGCTCTGGCGCGTCCAGCCTAGGTCGATCACGACCAGGTCCACGCCCCCCGCGCTCATCGCGTCCGCGTGCGGCTCGGTGTGCAGCGCGTTGCACCGCTCCATCACGACGACGCGCTCATCCTGACGGATCTTCCACGCCAGCTCGCCGTACGCGGTATCGACGCTGTAGACCCGCGCCGCCCCGTGCTGCAGCAGGCAGTCGGTGAACCCGCCCGTCGAGCACCCCAGGTCGGCGCCCACCAGCCCACTCACGTCGCACGAGAACGCCCGCAGCGCGTGCTCGAGCTTGAGCGCCCCGCGGCTGACATACCGGCTCGGATCCGAGAGTGGGGGGGTGCTGTCCGGGGCGTCCGCCATGGGCGGTCAGCCGACGCTGGGCACGGGGATCACCCCGCCCGCCCGGGTCGCGTCGGGCACATGGCGAACCGCGTGCGATACGGGCACGCCGACGATCGAGATCCCCAGCTTGTCCGCGGCCTGGATCATCTCTTCCCGGTCGAGCATGATCACGTCGCCCGCCGCGATCGCCAGGCACCGCCCGCCCGCCTTGTGCAGGTTCTCAAGCGTGTGGATCCCCACCGTGGGCACGTCCGAGCGCCGGTCGTGCTCGGCGCGGGCGCCCTTGCACATCGTCCACCCGGGCACGCGGCAGATCTGCCCGCCCCGTTCGATCATCTTGTCCGTGCCCTCGACCGCCTCGACGCAGATCACGTCCTTCTCGCGCAC
>JAJDDH010000041.1 GCA_029260415.1 Phycisphaerales bacterium
TTATGGTCAGCACAACGCATGAAGGCGTCTCGCCTGCCGATGCTGAACGGCTTCTGGTCAGACCGCTTGAAGAGCAGTTTAAGAATCTTGATGGGGTCAAGCAAATCACGGCCAGCGCCTTTCAGGGCGGCGCGAGCGTTAACATTGAATTTGACGCCGGGGCGAATATCGATCTCGCCCTACAGGAAGTGCGCAACAAAGTGGATATGGCGCGGCCGCAAATGCCCGCCGACATGGATGAACCGCGCGTCTCGGAAATGTCTATTTCACGCTTTCCAATGATTATCGTAAATCTGTCCGGCGATCTGCAAGAACGCCAGCTCATGAAATACGCGCGCGCATTTCGCGACGCCGTGCGCTCGATACCGGGAATCATGTCGGCTGATATCTCCGGCGTGCGCGAGGAAATCGTCGAAATTATCATCGACCCGGCGCGGGCTCAAAGCTATCATTTAGACACCAGTGATTTAAGTCAGCTTTTCTCGCGCGCCAATCGCGTTGTGCCGGCGGGAAGCATCGACACTGGCCAGGGCAGTTTTTCAGTCACTGTGCCCGGCCTTTTTGAAGCGTCAGGCGATATTCTCAATATGCCTATCAAGGTCAGCGGCAATGCGGTCGTCCGCGTTCGCGATGTGGCGACCATCAAACGCACATTTAAAGACCCGGACACATTTGTCCGCGTGAATGGCGAACGCGCCGTGGCCATTGAATTGATCAAGCGCACCGGCCAGAACATGATCAACACCTCTGAAGCCGTGCACCGCCTGATTGAGCGCGAACAGGCGAATTGGCCAAGCAATGTCAAAGCAAACATCACAACCGATCAATCACAAAGGGTCCGTAATTCAATCGGGGGTCTGCAAAACAGCGTTCTTCTGGCAATATTTTTGGTGATGGCCGCCGTCATCGCCGCTTTGGGCGTACGCTCGGGTCTGCTCGTCGGGATCGCCATTCCAGGCGCTTTTTTGACCGGCATCTTTTTTATCTTTCTGATGGGCATGTCCGTTAACAACGTCGTCATGTTCGGATTGATTCTGTCCGTGGGCATTTTGGTCGACGGCGCCATTGTGGTGACGGAATACGCCGACCGGAAAATGGTTGAAGGCTTCGACCGGCGCGACGCTTATATATTAGCGGCCCAGCGCATGGCGTGGCCGACAATTTCCTCCACCGCCACCACCATCGCCGCTTTTATCCCCCTCTTGTTCTGGCCCGGCATGATGGGACAGATGATGCAATATATGCCGATCACGCTGATCTGCGTCTTGACCGGATCTTTGCTGATGGCGCTTATTTTTACGCCCACATTAGGGCGCCTGATCGGCCGCCCCAGTGACGTCGATCAGCCCGCCATGGTCATGCTCAGCGGCAGGGAACAAGTCGATATCAGCAAACTCAGCGGCGCCACTCAGAAATATGTGGGTGTTCTGTCCTGGGCGCTGGACCGCTCAAAAAGCGTCCTCTTAGGCACCGGCATTCTCCTTGTTATTGTGATCGTTTTTTACGCCTTCACGAATAACGGCGTTTCCTTTTTTCCGGATGGGGGCGCCGACCGGGCGGCGCTGATGATCCATGGGCGGGGAAACCTGTCGGTTGAGGAAAAAGACGCTCTCATCAAAGAAGTGGAAGAACAACTCGTCGGCATCGATGGCATTAAGACGGTTTATTCGCGCACCGGCGTGACGGGCGGCAGTGCGGGGAGCGATGTAATTGGCCAGATCACCGTTATTTTCGATGAGTGGGGGCAACGCCGCTCCAGCGATGACATACTCACCGATATCGCCCAGCACACGAGCAAGGTCGTGGGCATAAAGGTTGAATCGCAAAAACAGCGCCACGGCGTGGGCGGCGTCAAACCCATTATCATTGAGCTGTCCTCAGATAACCCGACGCGTCTCATGCAAGCGATTGACCACTTGGCCAATGGTATGGAAGAGATTGGCGGATTCATCAATGTGGCGGATACGCGCTCGCTACCGCGCATCGAATGGCGCCTTGAGGTTGACCGCGCCCAAGCCGCCCGCTTCGGCGCAGACCTGGCTTCCATAGGCAGCGCCGTGCGCATGATTACCAATGGCGTGCGCCTCGGCACATTCCGCCCTAATGACAGTGAAGAAGAGATCGATATTCTGGTGCGCTACCCAGTTGATTTTCGCTCCATGAAACAATTGGACGAATTGCGCATTCCCACGAATCAGGGCCTGGTGCCCATGAGCAATTTCGTCCGCCGCGTGGCCGCGCAACAGCAAACAAGAATCGAGCGCGTTGATGCTAAACGCGTTCTCCAAATCAATGCAGACGTTGAACCTGGGCTTCTGGCAAGCGCGCAAGTCACGGCGCTCAAAACCTGGTTGGCGACCAATCCCGTTGATCCTAATGTGCGCCTTTCCTTTGAAGGCGATGACGCGGATCAAAGGGCCAACGGAGCCTTTCTTATCTTCGCCCTGATATTCGGCCTGTTTCTCATGGCGGTCATATTGTTGATACAGTTTAATAATTTCTTCAGTGTACTGCTTATACTCAGCTCCGTCATTCTCTCTACAATTGGCGTCTTGTTGGGATATATTATCACCGGAAACCCTTT
>JAJDDH010000042.1 GCA_029260415.1 Phycisphaerales bacterium
CGTCGCGATCGTGACCGACGGCACCGCCATCCTGGGCCTGGGCGACATCGGCCCGGTCGCGGGCATGCCCGTGATGGAGGGCAAGGCAGCGCTGTTCAGCCAGCTCGCGGGCGTCTCGGGCGTGCCCATCCTCGTCGATACCAAGGACCCCGAGGAGATCATCGAGACCGTCTTGCGGATTGCGCCCACGTTCGGCGCGATCCAGCTCGAGGACATCGCAGCGCCGGGTTGCTTCGAGATCGAGGCCCGCCTCGCCGAGCGCCTCGACATCCCCGTCCTGCACGACGATCAGCACGGCACGGCGACGGTGGTGCTCGCGGCATTGATCACGGCGTCCAAGCGCGCGGGCGTGGACCCGCAGAACGCGACCATCGGGCAGATCGGGCTGGGCGCCGCGGGGCTCGGGATCGTGCGTCTGCTCCGCGCCTACGGCGTGGGTCGCCTGCTGGGCTCGGACCTGCGCGAGCCCGCGCTGGCCCGCCTGGAGGCGATCGGGGGCGAGCGCTGCACGCTCGAGGGCGTGATGGGCGAGGCGGACGTCGTGATCGCGACCACGGGCGTGCGCGGGCTCATCAAGCCCGAGATGGTGCGCGAAGGACAGGTCATCCTGGCGCTGACGAACCCGGACCCGGAGATCGAGCCCGGAGCCGCGCTGGCGCGCGGGGCGGCGTTCGCGGCGGACGGGAAGAACGTCAACAACGTGCTCGCGTTCCCGGGCTTGTTCCGGGGGGCGCTGGACGCGGGGGCGAAGCGCTTTACCGACGCGATGCTCATCGCGGCAGCGGAGACCATCGCCGCGGCGACGGACGAGCGGACGCTGGTGCCCTCGCCGCTGGAGGAGACGGTGCACCGGGCGGTCGCGGGCGCGGTCCATGAGGCGGCGCTGGACGGGGGCGAGGCGATCTTCATGCCGGGGAAGGGGTGATCACCCGCTCTTGCTGTCGCCCCGGGCGAAGATGCTGGCAACGTAGTTGAGCACGTCGGTGGCGCTCGCGTCGTTGTAGCCGAAGTTCTTGATCAGACGCTGCTTGACGACGTCGATCTTCTGCTGCGTCTCGTCGTCCACGACGCTGCTGACCAGGTTCTTGAGCTTGATCGTGTCGCGGCTGTCCTCGAATAGCTTGAGCTCGAGCGCCTTGTACAGCCTCGCGTTGGTGTTGTAGTCGAACTTCTTGTTGTCCAGCGACAGGGCGCCGATGTAGTTCATGATCTCCTGGCGGAAATCGTCCTTGCGGCTGTCGGGGATGTCGATCTTCTCCTCGATGGCGCGCATCAGGCGGTCGTCGGGCTCCTCGTCCTTGCCCGTGTACTTGTTGACGACCTTCTCCTTCTGCGTGTACGCCCGGACGTTCTCGATGTAGTTGGCGCAGAGGCGCTTGATCGCGTCCTCGTCGGCGCTGATCGCCCGCTGCACCTCGCCCTTGATCACGTCCTCGTACTCGTCCTTGACGACGCTCAGCAGCTCGCGGTACCGCTTCTTGGTTTCTTCGTCGTTGATCAGCGAGTGGTGCCCGAGGCCCGCCTCGAGCTCGTTGAGGACCATGAAGGGGTTGAGGGTTTTGTCCTCGATCGCCTGGCGCCCGACGAGCGCGTTGGAGACCTTGTCCTGGATGAAGCGGGGGCTGATGCCGTTCATGCCCTCGCGGGGGGCCTCCTCCTTGAGCTCCTTGACGGACTCCTCGGTGAAGCCGGAGATGGACTTGCCGTTGTAGAGCTTGAGCTTCTGCATCAGCGTGAGGCCCGCCTTCTTGGGCTCGTCCAGGCGGGTCAGCACGGCCCACATCGCGGCGACCTCGAGCGTGTGGGGCGCGATATGAATCCCGCGGATGCGCTCGGGCCCGAAGTCCTTGCGGTAGATCTTGATCTCGTCGTCGAGACGGATGTTGTAGGGGATGTCGATCTTGATGGTGCGATCGCGGAAGGCCTCCATCATCTCGTTGGACTGGAGGCGCTTGTACTCGGGCTCGTTGGTGTGCCCGAGGATGACCTCGTCGATGTAGGTCTGGGCGAACTTCTTGGGCTTGATGGTGTGCTCCTGCGTCGCGCCGAGCAGGTCGTAGAGGAACGCGACGTCGAGCTTGAGGACCTCGATGAACTCGCAGATGCCCCGGTTGGCGATGTTGAGCTCGCCATCGAAGTTGAAGGCGCGGGGGTCGGAGTCGGATCCGTACTGGGCGATCTTGCGGTAGTTGATGTCGCCCGTCAGCTCGGTCGAGTCCTGGTTCTTCTCGTCCTTGGGCTGGAAGGTGCCGATGCCCACGCGGTCCTTCTCGGAGAGCACGATCCGTCGGACCTGGACGTGGTTCATGACCTGCTTCCAGTCGCCGTTGTAGAAGGCCATGAGGTCTTCGTAGATCTTCCTGCTGAACGGGTCGGGCTCTCCATAGGCCCGCAGGCGTCCGCCGTGGTGCTCGGGCGTGTAGCTCTCGTTGAAGCGGGCGATCAAATCATCGCGAGCGGCCCGGGGGACGAGGACGATCGGGTCCTCGTGCATAGGGGAGGGGAAGGCGCAGTCGCGCCGAGCCTCGCCGGTGCTCCCCTCGATGGGCGTGACCTCGCAGCGCTCGTCGAGCAGCCAGCTGAACGAATAGAGCGCGCCCTCGGGCGTGCGGCTGTAGTGCTCCAGGCCCTTCTTGAACAGGCGGGCGATGGTGGACTTGGACGAGCCGACCGGGCCGTGTAGAAGAATGATTCGCTTGTCGGTGCCGTAGCCCTCCGCGGCGGAGCGGAGCACATCGACCAGCTGCATGAGCGCGAGGTCGAGCCCGAAGATGCCGTCCGCGCCGTTGTCAAACGGGTCGGAGAAGAAGTGGTACCGGGCGGCGTCACGCTTGAACAGGCGGTACGGCTCCGAGCCCTGGCTGAGGACCGCGTCGTACAGGCGCTGGTACGCGTTGCGGAGCACGCTGGGGTTCTTCTGGCAGATCTCCAGGTAATCCCAGAAGCTGCCTGTCCAGTGGTGGTCCCGGAAGCTCTGGCGATCCAGGCGGGACTCGATCAGGCTGACCAGATCGCTCGGGAAGTTCTCGCTGTGGGAATCCATGCCTGCGGCCCTCCGTGCCAGTTCGCCCGAGCCGGGTCAACGCCGGTCTCGCCTGTATGGAGAGGTATCGGCATGTTCCGGGGGTCGCATCGGAAATCCCCCACCGGTTCGGGTGAACGCCTGGCCCCGCGGATCGGCGCGGGGCGGGCCATTGGTCCATACGGCGGGCGATCGCTGGCAGTTCGACCTCCCGCGTTCTCGGGCCCTAGGGGCGGGTTTCGCGATCCCGGCATGGGTACGATCGCGCATGTCATTCGGACTCGGACACGGTCGTGAGCTGGACCCGGCGCTGGGCGTCGTGGGCGTGGGCCCGGAAGAACTCCTCCCGCTCCCGGACGACGTGGTCCAGAACCCGGAGTCGGGCTGGGTCGATCCGCGCCTGTGGTTCGAGGACCCCTCGCGTCCCTTTGAGATCGAGATCGGCTCGGGCAAGGGCGCGTTCCTGGTTCAGCAAGGCGCGATCGAGGGCGGAACGAACTTTCTTGGGATCGAGTGGGCCAAGGAGTTCTACGCGTACGCCGCGGACCGCGTGCGCCGGAGGCGAGAGGGCGACGCGTCGCTGACCAACGTGCGCCTGCTGTGCGCCGACGCGAGCGAGTTTCTGCGCTGGCGCTGCCCGCCCGGGATCGTGCGGGTGATCCATCTGTACTTCTCTGATCCGTGGCCCAAGTCGCGGCACCACAAGAAACGGGTCGTGCAGGACCGCTTTCTCGCCGACGCGTACCGCGCGCTCTCACCGGACGGTGAGATCCGGATTGTTACGGACCACGACGAACTCTGGGCGTGGGACGTGGCGCACTTTGACCGGTGGACGCATGGCGCCCCACCGGATCCCGCGATCGCTGAGCTGACCGGTGGCGCCCCCGCGTACGAACTGCGCGCGTTCGATGCGCCACAGTCCGCGGGGGAATCCGAGCTTGTGGGATCCAACTTCGAGCGCAAGTTCCGGATCGAGGGGCGTTCCTTCCATGCCGGCGTGCTCCGGCGCAAGGGCTGATCACGCCCTCCCCCGTACGGGGCGGCACGAACAGGGGAAGAGACGAGGCGACCCGGCGCAGGTCGCACAAAGCCAGAACTCATATTACATGTGTTCATACATGAAGGTCGAAGGAGAGTTGTCCGCACAACACTGGAGACCAACATGCACGGCGCACCAATGCCTCCCAACGAGCAGGAACGGGTCGGGGCCCTTCGTCGGTTAAACATCCTCGACACGCCGCACGAGGGGGCGTACGACACTCTCACCAAGCTCGCAGCGCATGTTTTCCACGTCCCCTACGCGGCGATGATCCTGGTCGATGCGGAGCGGGAATGGCTCAAGGCGAGTGTCGGGTCTGACGTGCGAGAGAGTCCCCGCGAGTCCGGGTTCTGTGCGTACACGATCCTGAGCGGGGACACGCTCGTCGTCCCCGACGCGCTCAACGACGATCGATTCAGGCACATCCCGCAGGTTGTCGACCGCGGGATCCGCTTCTACGCGGGCAGCCCGATCGTTACCAGCGACGGGCGACGGATCGGATCGTTCTGTCTCAAGGACACATCGCCTCGGGATCTCAGCCCGGCGGATGGTGAGATTCTGAATGATCTGGCGCAGACCGCTGGGCGCATGATTGAGCGGCGCCAGCCGCCTGAACACCCCGCTCCGCCCCCCGGGACGTCGGACCCCACGACCCGCACGGCGATCGCCACCATGTGCCATGACCTGCGGTCGCACCTGACCTCGATCCTTGGATTTGCGCGCATCCTCAGCGATCCAGCAACCGACGCGGAGGGCAAGTCCAGCGCGGCGGAGGTGGTCTCGCGAAACGCCGAGAGGATGCTCGAGCAGGTCAGCACGCTCCAGAACTCGAACAGACGGGTCGATCGCCCCGAGCCCGCCGCAACCGCCCCCGATGGTTCCTCGCCCCGCCTCGGGGATCGCATCGAACCGCGCGAGCCGGCCCCGGCTGCGATGCGATCCTGGTGCGGGTCCGAGCTGCGCGGGTCGAGAATCCTGCTGGCCGAGGACGCGCCCGAGAACCAGCGCCTGCTCACCCTCTTCCTGGCCAAGAGCGCGGCGACGGTTGTCACCGTCAGCGACGGGCGCGAGGCGGTGAACGCCCTCCGCGAGTCGACCCGCTCTGGCGATCCCTTTGATCTTGTGCTGATGGACCTGCAGATGCCCGGGATGGACGGGTTCGGGGCGGCCCGTGAGATGCGCCGACTCGGCCTGTCCTCCCCGATCATCGCGCTCACGGCCTACGACGCGTGCGACGAGCTCGACCGGTGCCTGGCCGCGGGCTGCGACGCCTGTCTCTCCAAACCCATCTCACGCACGTCGCTGGTCGAGGCCTGCCAATCGTGGATCAGCCGGTCGGGCACGCAGCGCAGTTCCTGCGCCGTCTCTCACGGGCAGTAGCGGGTCATCGCCGACGGACCGGGCCCCCGGATTCGGTGGGCCGGCGGGTGCATCCCCGCAATTTCAACGCCTCGACCGGGAACTGGACGGAGTGATTGATGCGAAGGTCCGCATCGCCGATATCGCCCCACAGCATCCGTCCCGGAGCCCCGCATGTCCCCCGCGCCCCGCCCTGCCCACGAAGATCAGCGAGTCGAGACGCTCAGGCGTCTGCTGATCCTCGATACCCCGAGCGAGGCCGCGTTTGACCGCCTGACCGAGACCGCCGCGAGTGTGCTCGGCGTGCCGATCGCGGCGATCAACCTGATCGACGCGGACCGGGTGTGGTTCAAATCGTCCGTCGGCCCCGAGCAGCGCCAGGGCTCCCGCGAGGCCGCGTTCTGCTCGCACGTGATCATGGGCGACAGCACGCTGGTGGTCCCCGATGCAATGAATGACGAACGCTTCCGCGAGAACCCGCAGGTCGTCGATGGTGGGATCAGGTTCTACGCGGGGCGCCCCATCATCGCCAGCAACGGGCACGTTCTGGGTTCGTTCTGCGTCAAGGACCACAGGCCCCGCGACCTGACCGACACCCAGCTCCAGTTTCTCACGAACATGGCTGGCGTGGCGGCCCACATGATCGAACTGCGGTGCGCCGCCGAGCGGGAGAGCGAGCAGCGAGCGCTCGCCGAGCAGCGTGAGCATCAGATCGCCAGGACCGAGTCGATCCTTGCTCGCGTCGGGCGAATGGCCCGCATCGGCGGGTGGGAGCTCGACATCGAGACCATGTCCGTCACCTGGAGCGATGAGGTCCACCGGATCCATGACCTGGAGCCGGGCAAGCAGCCCAGCTTTGAAGAGGCGATCAGCTTCTACGCGCCCGAGGTCAGGGCAGACATCGCGGAGATGGTTCAGCAGGCCATCGACCACGGTGTCCCGTGGGACCTGGAACTCCCGTTCGTGACCGCGCTGGGCAGAACGCTCACCGTCCGCGCGATCGGGGAGCCCGAGTGGCGCGACGGGAAGGTCGTCCGCCTGTTTGGCGTGCTCCAGGACATCACCGAACGCAAGCGGGCGACCAGCGAACTAAAGCGGACACGCCAGCGCCTCAACCTCGCCCTTGCCGCGGCGCAGGTCGGGCTCTGGGACTGGGATCTCGGATCCGACGAGGTGTACCTCAACGACCAGTGGTCCACCATGCTCGGCTTCGAGGCGGGCGAGCTTCCCATGGAGCTGGGCACGTGGGAATCGCTGTGCAATCCGGACGACCTCCGGCGCACGCGGGAGGAGCTGGAGCGGCATATCGCCGGGCAGACGCCGCGTCACGTCTGCGAGCTGCGGATGCGTTGCAAGGACGGGTCCTGGAAGTGGATCCTGAGCATCGGCGAGGTGGTCGAGCACGACGAACAGGGACGCCCGATCCGTATGGTCGGCGTGCACATCGACATCGATGATCAGAAACGCGTGCAGGCGGAGCTGGAGCGGGCCCGGGCCGGCGCTGAGGCGGCCAGCGAGGCCAAGAGCGGTTTCCTGGCCAACATGAGCCACGAGCTGCGCACGCCGTTGACCTCGATCATCGGGTTCTCTGACATTCTGAGCGACACGCAGACGCCGCCCGAGGAGATGCGCAAGAGCGTTGAGATCATCTCGAACAACGCCAGGCACCTGCTCACACTCATCAGCGACATCCTGGACCTGTCGAAGATTGAATCGAACCATGTCGAGCTCGAGCCGGTTCCGTGCCGCCCGGAGCGGTTCGGGAAGGATCTTGAGGCGATGCTCGCGACCGCCGCCCGGAACAAGGGGATCGCCTTTGAGGTCGAGATCGAGCGGCCCATCGCGAGCGTGGTCCTGCTCGATCAGGTCCGGGTGCGCCAGATCCTGCTGAACCTGGCGAGCAACGCCGTCAAGTTCACCGCGGAGGGCGGGGTCCGCGTTGTGCTCTCGTGCCGGCCAAACCCAACGGGCACGGCCGCGTTCGTCGTCGAGGTCCACGACACCGGGATCGGCATGGACGAACAGTGTCTCGCGCGGATCTTCAAGCCCTTCATCCAGGGCGAGGTCTCGAGCACTCGCCAGTACGGCGGGACGGGGCTGGGCCTGTCGATCTCGAACGCCCTCGCGCAGATGATGGGCGGACGCATCGAGGTCCGGAGCGAGGCGGGGCGCGGGAGCTGTTTCACGCTCTCGATCCCGCTCGAGCACGAGCACTTCGAGATGCGCCAGATGCCGCCCCCCCGGGGCGATGGGCGCGGATCGGCAGATCTCTCGCCCCGACGCCCCGACCTGACCGGCGCTCGCGTCCTGGTCGTCGAGGACGGCGCCGACAACCAACGACTCATCCAGACCTATCTGCAGCTCGACGGCGCGACCGTGATCATCGCCGCCGACGGGCGCGCGGGGGTGGACGCGGTCAACGCGGTCATCGATACACCCAGCGCCTTTGACCTGGTGCTCATGGACATGCAGATGCCTGTGCTCGACGGCTACGGCGCCACGCGCGAGCTCCGCGCAGCGGGCTATGACCGCCCCATCGTCGCGCTCACCGCCTACGCGACCTCGGGCGATCGGGCCCGGTGCCTCGAGGCGGGCTGCGACGATTTCCTCTCTAAGCCGGTCTCGCGCGAAGATCTCGCCCGCACCTGCGCCGAGTGGATCCGCGATTGGCGCCGGCGCGCCGCGTAGCCGCCGCTGCGAGCGAGGCCGTAGACTCCCCCGTGATCGATCCGCCGACACCAACGCGACGCGCCGTCGTCCTGCTCTCGGGCGGGCTCGACAGCGCCACCGTCCTGGCCATCGCCAGGCGTGACGCCTTCGAGCCGCTGTGCCTCAGCTTCGAGTACGGGCAGCGCCACCGCGTCGAGCTCGACGCCGCCGCTCGCGTCGCCGCGGCGTTCGAGTCCACGCACCGCAGCGTCACGCTCGACCCCGCCTGCTTCCGCGGCAGCGCCCTCACGGGCACGGGCGATATCCCCAAGGGGCGCACCGAGAGCGAGATTGAGACGGGCATCCCCGAGACCTACGTCCCGGCGCGGAATCTCGTGTTCCTGTCGATGGCGCTGGGGACCGCCGAGTCGATCGGGGCGCGGGATATCTTCGTCGGGGTCAACGCCGTGGACTACTCGGGCTACCCGGACTGCCGCCCGGAGTTCATCAGCGCGTTCGAAGAAACCGCCAACCTCGCGACCAAAGCAGGTGTTCAGGGCGACAGCTTCCGCATCCACACCCCGCTGCTGCACCTGACCAAGGCCCGCATCATCCAGACCGGAACCGAACTGGGCGTGGACTACGCGATGACCAGTTCCTGCTATGACCCCGATGCCCGCGGCCTGGCCTGCGGGCGCTGCGACTCGTGCGCCCTGCGCCGCAAGGGCTTTGAAGAAGCGGGCGTGCCCGATCCGACGCGCTACGCGCCCGGGCCCCTGCAATGAGCGCCGCGCTCATCAGCGAGAGCTTCGTCTCCGTCCAGGGCGAGGGCAAGCTCACGGGCGTGCCCTCGTGGTTCGTCCGTTTCAGCGGGTGCAACCTGCGTTGCGCCTGGTGCGACACGCCCTACGCGAGCTGGAGCCCGGAGGGTGATAAGCGCAGCGTAGACGCGCTCGTTGAGGAAGCGAGGGCGTCGGGGGTAAAGCACGCCGTGGTCACGGGGGGCGAGCCGATGATCTTCCCGCAAGTCGTGCCGCTGACGCACGCGCTGCGGGACGCGGGCATCCACGTCACCATCGAGACCGCGGGCACGGTCGATCAGCCAGAGGTCCACGCGGACCTGATGAGCCTCTCGCCCAAGCTCGCCAACTCGACGCCCACGGGCGACCCGCGCGATCCGTCGGGCGTGTGGGCGGTGCGCCACGAGGAGCGACGCCTGAACATCCCCGTGCTCAACGCGCTGATCGGGCGGTTCACGGACAGCCAGCTCAAGTTCGTCGTCAGTGCCCCGGAGGATCTGCCCGAGATCGATTCGCTGCTGGCCTCGCTCGAGGGCTGGGCGCCCGGGGACGTGATGCTCATGCCCGAGGGCGTCAGCGTGCCCGAGCCCGAGCGTGTCCGCTGGGTCGTCGAGACATGCGTCCAGCGCGGCTGGCGGTACTGCAACCGCCTGCACATCGAGCTCTTTGGTGACACGCGGGGGACCTGAGCCCGCCGCCCCTGCCGGGCCCGGGCGTAGGATTGGCCCATGATCTACCGCGTCTGCAAGGCCTTCGAGATCGAGAGCGGGCACATGCTCTCCAAGCACCCGGACCGCTGCCGGTACCCGCACGGGCACTCGCGCCGGGTGGAGCTGGTCCTCTCATCCGAGTCGCTGGACGCCAACGACATGGTCTGCGACTTCAAGGCCCTCAAGCTCTCCGTCGCCCAGCTGCTCGACGACTGGGACCACGCGATGGCGATCAACTCGGGCGACCCCATGCTCGAGACGATCCGCGAGGCGTCGGGCGAGCGGCTGATCGTTTTCGAGGACGAGGACCCCACGACGGAGGTCCTGGCCCGGCGCATCTACGAGCACCTGCAGGCCCAGATCCGCGACGCCGCCTCATTCACCGACGAGCGGGGCGGGGTCTACACCTTCCCCGAGGGTGTCCGCGTCGAGCGGGTCCGGGTCGGGGAGACCAGCAGCTCCTGGGCCGAATACGGTCAGGCCTGAACCCGGGGCGGCGGTTCCCGTACAACCGGGGTTGGGTACACGCCCTGAGGAGGATCAACGGATGACATCCATGCGAACGATGGTGCTCGGCGCGGCCGCCGGGCTGTGCCTGTCAACGATGGCGCTCGCACAGGACACCATCCCCCCCGAGCGCCAGGCGGACATCGCCTTCGCCCGCAGCCTCTCGGGCGCCTTCAAGCATGCGGCTGAACACATCGAGCCCTCGGTCGTGCACATCACGTCCCGACGCCTCGTTCAGCCCGTTCGGAGAGATCGTTTCGGGCGTGAGTACCAGTCGGGCGAGCCCAGCCTCAGGAACGCGGGCCTGGGCAGCGGGGTGATCGCCGACGAGCGGGGCTACGTCCTGACCAACAACCATGTGATCCAGAACGCGGACGAGTTGGTCGTGCGTCTGGCCGACGGGCGCGAGTACCCCGCCCAGACCATCGGCGCGGACCCGCTGACCGATCTGGCGGTCCTCAAAATCGACGCGATGGACCTCACCCCCGCGAGCTTCGGGGATTCCGAGGCGTTGGAGGTGGGCGAGTGGGTGCTGGCCGCGGGCAGCCCGTTCGGGTTCGCCAACTCCATCACCGCGGGGATCGTCAGCGCCAAGGGGCGCGGCGGGCTGGGCGGGGACGAGGAGAGCCGCATCTTCCAGGAGTTCATCCAGACCGACGCGGCGATCAACCCGGGCAACTCGGGCGGACCGCTGGTCGATCTGCTGGGCAACGTCGTGGGCGTCAACACCGCCATCGCCTCGCGGACGGGCTCCAACGCGGGCCTGGGCTTCGCCATCCCGGGCGACATCGCCCAGCGCGTGCTCGAGCAGATCATCGACGCAGGGCGCGTCAACCGGGGCTGGCTGGGTGTCGCGATCAACGAACTCGAGCCCGAGCGCGCCATCGAGCTGGGCATCGAGGGCGGCATCGTCCTCGGGCCCGTCGTCGAGGGCAGCCCGGCGGACGTCGCGGGCCTGGTCGAGGGCGACGTGGTGACATCCTTCGCCGGGCGCGCCACAACCAGCCCGGCGCGCCTGCGCAACGCCATCGCCCTGACGGGCCCGGGCTCGAGCGCCAAGGTCACCTACTGGCGGGGCGACGACGAGGGGACCGCCGAGGTCCGCGTCATCGACCGGGCCGCGGGGCAGTGGCTCACGCTCGCCTCACGCGGCGCGCTCATGATCGAGCGCCTCGGGCTGGTCGTCATCCCAGACCAGATCGTGCTCACCAAGGACGGGCGGCGCAACGCCGGGCCCAGCGGGCTGGCGGTCATCGAGGTGGACCCTGGCGGGATCGGCGCGGCCGCGGGCTTCCAGGCGGGCGACCTGATCACGGGTATCGAGGGCGACACCGTGGATACCCCCCAGGACTTCGAGCGGTCCATCCGCCTGGCGGACCTCGCCCGCGGCGTGCGGATCAACCTCGTCCGCGCCAACGCCCGCAACAACGGCATCATGCGCGGCTACATCGACGTCGTGGAATAGGCGGGTCGTCAGTCCGCCGAGGGGTGGCGCAGCGCCGCCGAAGGCGGGTGGTACCCGTCGTGACGCGAGTCCAACCGCCCGGTCCACAGCACCACAAGCTTGTGCTTGATGTCCGCCGTGATCATCAGCAGGCAGGGCAGCACGATCAGGATGACGCCCGTTGCGCTCATGAGCCCGAAGGCGATGGTGATCGCCATCGGGATCAGGAACCGCGCCTGGAAGCTCTGCTCGAGCATCAGCGGGAGCAGACCCAGCACCGTTGTGATCGTCGTCAGCAGGATCGCCCGCACGCGCGCCCGACCCGCCTCGAGCGCCGCGGTGCGCACCGGCGCCCCCGCGGCCCGCTGCGCGTTGAAGAACTCCATGAAGATCAGCGAGTCGTTCACCACCACGCCCGCCAGCGCGACAAAGCCCACCAGCGACAGGAACGTCATGTTGAACCCGAGCAGCAGGTGCCCCCAGATCATCCCGATCGTCGCGAACGGAATCGCGCTCATCACCACCACCGGCTGGATGTAGCTCTGGAACAGCCAGGCGAGGACGACGTAGATCAGGCCCATCGCCGTGAGCATGCCGATAGGCAGCGTCGCGAACGACTCGGCGACCTCCTTCTGCCTCCCGCGCTCCAGCACCCGAACGCCCGGGACCATCGCCTCGACCTCGCGCAGGTCGTCCTGCATCG
Organism: Phycisphaerales bacterium; assembly: GCA_029260415.1. GTDB lineage: Bacteria > Planctomycetota > Phycisphaerae > Phycisphaerales > UBA1924 > JAJRXR01. The sequence continues at coordinate 12,234 of JAJDDH010000042.1, forward strand.
CTGAGGCAAGCTCTTCGGGCGTCCCCACGCCCTTGTCCACCTCGGCGCTGAGCGTCACGGCCCGCTTGCGGTCGAGCCTGCGGATCGTCGCGTACGCCTGCCCCTCGTCGATCCGCGCCACCTCGCTCAGCGGCACGGGCTCGCCCCGGGGCGAGAGCACGTGCATGCCCTCGAGCGCCGCCAGGTTCTTGCGGATCGACGCGGGCGCCTTGACGCGCACGTCCACGTCCTCGCGCTCGCCCGCGTAGGTGAAGGCCTCGAGCCCGAAGACCGCCGCCTGGATCTGGCGCCCGAGCCCGGCGCGGGTGAAGCCCATCTCGCTGGCGCCGTCACGGAGCGTGAACCGTAGCTCCCGCTGCCCGCTGTCCGCGTCGGTCGCGATGTCGTACACCCCGTCGTACGACGCCATCTTCTCGCGCAGCAGCGCCACGCCCCGGTCGATCGCGCCCTGGTTCTCGCCCGTGACAGTGAACGTCAGCGCCGGCCCGCCCGGGCCCGCGCCGATGCCCTCCATGCGGATCGACTTGATCCCGATCAGGTCGCCCGCGTGCTCGCGGATCGCCAGCTCGATCTCTTCGCTCGTCCGCTCGCGCAGCTCCACCGGGTGCAGTTCCAGGATGAGCTGGCCCAGGTGGTCCGCGACGGCGTCGTTGCCCTCGCCGTTGATGTCGCCCATGCCCGCGGTCACCGCGTACACGCTGGCGACCTCGGGCTGCGCCAGCGACGCGGCCTCCAGACGGCGCACGATCTCGCCCGTCTGAGTCGCGGGCGTGCCGATGGGCATCGTCAGCGCGATGTTGATCGTCTCGGAGTCCTCGGTCTCGAAGTAGATAAACTTCAACCGCCCGCCCGCGACCAGCCCGACCGAGAGCAGCACGAGCGCGATCGACACCCCGGTCGCGAAGTAGCGGTACGTCAGGCACTTGTCGAGAAAGCGGACGTACCCGGGGATCAGCCACTTGTTGAACAGGCGGTCGCGCGCCGCGTCGAAGCGCAGCTCGATCGACTGGAGCCGGTTCGAGCCGCCGACCTCCTTCTGGCGGTCGAGCGATTTGAGCGAGTGGGCCATGTGGCTGGGCAGGATCAGCAGCGTCTCGATGAGCGAGACCGCGAGCGCGCACCCCGCGACGACGGGCAGCCACTTCATGAAGTCGCCGATCTGCCCCCCGATGAGCGCCAGGGGCAGGAACGCGAAGATGGTTGTCAGCACCGTCGCGACCACGGGCCAGGCGACCTGGTTGGTCCCGCGGATCGCCGCCTCGAGCGCGGGCTCGCCCCGCTCGTGGCGCGCCGTGATGTTCTCCGCAACGACGATCGCGTCATCGACCAGGATGCCGATCACCACGATCAGCCCAAACATCGTCAGCAGGTTCAGCGTCACGCCCAGGAAGCTCATCACCGCCAGCGTGCCCAGCAGCGAGATGATCAGCCCCAGCGCCACCCAGAACGACACCCGCCAGTTGAGCAGCAGCACCAGCGTGAGAAACACCAGGATCCCGCCCCAGAACGCGTTGCGCGAGAGCAGGTTCAGACGCTGCTGCACGAACCGGGCCAGGTCCGTCGTCACCAGCAGCTCGCCCGGGGGCGGGCCCATCGCGGCGCGGCTCCGCCCCAGCTCGTACGCCTCGACCCGCGTTGAGACCGGGCCGGTCTCGCCAGGCTTGCGCATCCTCGTCTTGACCTTCTCCCCAAGCGTCAGCCCGAACTCCTCGCCGTTGCGACCCGCGGCGTACGCCTTGACGAGCCCCGCGATGTCCACCACGTCCTTCTCGCCCACCTTGAACACGGTCAGGCTCACCGCGGGCTTGCCGTTAAGACGGCTCGTCAGCGACACGTCCGCGAACCCCTCGGTCACCTCCGCGATCTCGCCCAGGCGGAGCACCTGCCCGCTCGGGTCACCCTTGACCACGATCTCGCGGATCCGCTCAGCGCGTTCCTCCACGCCCACGCTGCGCACCGCGACGTTGGCCGAGTCCGAGCGGACCGACCCGCCGGGCAGCTCGCGCATCGCGGCGCTCACGGCGTCGCTGACCATGGGCAGGCTCAGGCGGTGCTCCATGACCGCCCCGGGGCGGACCTCCACGCTGATCTCGTCCGTGCGCACGCCCGAGAGCACCACGTCGCCCATGCCCGGGATGGTGCGCAGGTCGTCACCGATCTGCTGGATCGCTTCCTTCATGTCGCGCTCGGAGGCGTCGCCGAAGAGCGAGAGCACGACCGCGGGCAGGTTGGGCTCGAGCTTGACGACCGTGATCCGCTCGGAGCCCTCGGGCAGGTCCTGCAGCGCGTCCATCTCGCGCTTGACGTCCGCGACCGCCTCGTCGATGTTGAACCCGTCCTCGAACTCGACACGGACCGAAGCGCCGCCCTCCGAGATCGTGGACGTGACCTCCACGACACCCGTCAGGTCCGAGACGCGGTCCTCGATCTTGGTCGCCAGCGAGTCCTCGACCTCCTCGGGCGCCGCCCCGGGGTAGGGCGCCCCGACGATCACGTTCGTCGCCTCGATCTCAGGGAAGAACTCACGCCGCAGGCTGAGCCCGAAGATGATCCCCGCGCCCATCACCGCGAGCATGACCAGGTTGGCGACGACCGGCTTGCGGACGCCGAACTCGGGAAGTCCCATCAGTCGCTCCCGCTTGCCCGCTCAGCCGACCCCGGCGCGAGGCGGACGATCATGCCCTCGGTCAGCTGGTCGAGGTTCGAGAGGATGACCACCGCGCCCTCCGCGACGCTGCCCTCCGGATCCAGCACGGCCCAGTCCCGGTCGTTCACGCCCCCGCCCGGGAGCGCCCCGCCCAGGTGGTACTCGACACGCACCGCCGCGGGGCGGACGCGCCGCAGCTCGCCGCCCTCCCGGTCGAAGCCCTCGATCGCGTCGTCGCCCTCTGCGATCGGCTCGGCCAGCATCACCCGGTCCGCGACCACCGCCCGCCTGGGCAGCGCGACGCGCTCGGACGTGGCGCTCGTCCAGACCCGCCCGACGACAAACTGCCCGGGCAGCAGCGGTCGATCGTCGGCGTCCGGGTCCTGCACCACCTCGACAAAGACCTCAAGCGTACGCGTGGAGCTGTCGATCTCGGGCGCGATGCGCACGACCCGCCCGGACCACGCCGCGGCGCTGGGCCCATCGGTGCGCAGCTCGACGCGGTCGCCGATCTTGATCGACCCGTTGGCGGACATCGCAAGGCGCAGCGGGATCTCGATGCGCCGGAGGTCCACGACCCGCGCGACCCGCTGGGCCGCGCCGACCCACTCGCCCCGCTCGAAGTCGATCGCCTGGAGCACGCCCGCGATCGGGCTGGTGACGACGGTTCTGGTCAGGTTCTCGCGCTCGATCCGGAGCGTGGACCGCTCGCCCGTGAGCTGGGCAGCCAGCTGCGCCCGGCGCGACGGGATCATCTCTACCTGCTGGCGGACGCCCTCGAGCGTGCGCTGGGTTCGCAGCAGCGCCGACTCGAACTGGTCGAGCTCCCCGGGCGAGCCCGCGCCCGCCTCGATCGCCTCGCGCACGCGCTGGAAGTCACGGCGCGCCGCGTCCTGCTCCTGCTCGGCCAGCCTGAGCTGCTCGCGCAGGCGCGTCTCCTCGACCTCGAGTCCGCTCAGCTGCGCCTCGATCGCCCCGATGCGCTGCTCCGAGACCGTGATCCGCTCGGCGTAGTCCAGCGGCTCGACTTTGATGATCGTCTCGCCCCGCCCGATCGCGGCGCCCGCCTCGACAGCGTCGGGTCGCTCGATGACCGTCCCGCTCACCTGCGCACGCACGTCCGTCGCGGTCATCGCCCGGGCGGTCCCGAACCCCTCCCACACGCGCGCCGTGGGGCGGGCGTGCGCGTCGTACGTGAGCACCTGCAGCAGCGCAGACCCGAGATTACTCCGCGCGGGCGGGGCCTTGGTCTGCTTGAGCGCGACAAAAACCACCACGCCCACAAAGATCGCCAGCACCGCGAGCCCGGCGCGTGTGCCGTACGCGAGCGCCGTCATGCGTCCGCCCGCCTCGGACGCGGCGCGCATCTCGGGCTTGGACGAAGGCTCGGTCGGGGGTGTGGAGGGGGAGTCCGGCATGCTTGCCGGTCCGGTCTTGGCGTTCGCGCTCATGGTTCGACAATCCTAGGCCGACCCATGCATTTTCCGGCCCTCGCCTCAGGGCGTGGTCGCCCAGCCGAGCTGGGGGACGATCGCCAGCGCCGCCAGCGTGATCAGCACAACGCCCATGAGGTTCAGCGCCAGCCCCGCCCGGGCCATCCGCCCGATCGTCAGCCGGCCCGACGCGAACACGATCGCGTTGGGCGGCGTCGCGACGGGCAGCATGAACGCGCAGCTGGCCGCCAGCGCCGCGGGCAGCAGCAGGTACATCGGTCGGTCCATCCCCAGCTCGATCGCCGCGCCCGCGAGCACGGGCAGCAGCGCGTTTGTGACCGCGGTGTTGCTCGTCAGCTCTGTCAGAAACGTCACCAGCAGCGCCACGAGCGCGACGAGCACCACCACCGGCGCCCACCCCAGCCCCGCGAACCCGGACCCCAGGTACACGTCCACCCCGCCCGCGCTCATCGCCGCCGCGAGCGCCAGCCCGCCGCCGAAGAGCAGCAGCACGCCCCACGGCAGCTTCTCCGCCGTCTTCCAGTCCAGCGCGAACTCGCGGAACCTGAGGTCCACCGGGATCAGGAACAGGCACAGCCCGCCCAGCATCGCGATGCCCGTATCAGTCAGCGCGATCAGCGGCAGCAGCCCCAACTCCTCACCCAGACGGACCAGGAGCGGGCGCGTGATCCACGCGATCGCCGTGCACGTGAACACCACGAACACGATCCACTCCCCCCGGTTCATCGGGCCCAGCGCCCGCAGCTCGTCGCGGATCATCGCCCGCCCGCCCGGGATCTCATCGAGCGTCACCGGCGCCGCGAAGCGGACCAGGTACCACCACGCGATGGGCAGGAACACGACCACCAGCGGCATCGCGACCACCATCCAGCCCAGGAACGTGATCTCGACCTCGAACCGATCCTGCATGAACCCGGCAAGCAGCGTGTTGGGGGGCGAGCCGATCAGCGTGCCCATCCCACCGATCGACGCGGCGTACGCGATCGAGAGCATCAACGCCGTCGCGAACGACGCCACCTCCCCCGAGCCCTCCCGCCCTACGCGCCGCTCGACCATGTCGATCACGCTCAGCCCGATGGGCACGAGCATGACCGCCGTCGCGGTGTTGGTGACAAACATGCTCAGCATCGCCGTCGCGATCATGAACCCCGCGATCAGGCGTTTGGGGCGCGTGCCCACGCTCAGGATCGTGATCAGGGCGATCCGCTTGTGCAGCCCCCAGCGCTGCATGCCCAGCCCCAGCAGGAACCCGCCCATGAACAGGAAGATCAGCGGGTGCGCGTAGCGCTCGGTGGTCTCCCCCACGCCCAGCGCGCCCGAGAGCGGGAAGAGCACGATGGGCAGGAGCGCCGTCGCCGCGAGCGGGATGGCCTCGCTGAGCCACCAGACCGCCATCAGCGCGCCGACCGCGCCCGTCGCGCGCCCCGCGTCGCTGAGGCCGCCGACGAGCTGCCCGTCCGCGGAGCGCCCCTCGGGGAGCAACGCGTAGACCACGACCGCGACCAGCGGGCCCAGCAGCAGGCCCGCCAGGCGGACAGGTGACGTCCCGTGTTCTGCGCGGGTCCGGGCTTCCATCCCGAGAGCCTACCCCGGGTATCGTCTTCTTATGACGAAGAAGCCCTCGCCAACACGGGCCCGGGACCGGAAGTCGCCGAGGCGAGGTCTGGATCAGCTGGCTCGCCGGATCTTCCCGTCCGTCCCGGCGTTGTCGCACAGCCGGGTGCTCATGCTCCCGCTGGACCTGGCGGATCGAGCTGTGTCGGGTGCTCTGGGGGTCGGCGCAGAGCTCCCGCCCAACCGGATGCGCATCCGCATCGGGGCGGGCAACCGCCTGCTGTTCAACCAGGTCCAGCATCTTCACATGGCGGTCCCGTTCTGGATGGACCGGCTCGAGCGCGGAGAGGTCCGCGCCGATTCACGCATCTGCGACATCGGGTGCGGCTGCGGGCGGTACGCGTCGGCGCTGCACCGGTCCGCGTTCAAGTCGGGCCCCGGGTTCTCCGGTCATTACACCGGGATCGACATCGACAAAGAGATGATCCAGTGGTGCCGCGGGCACTTCCCGAAGGACCACTTCTCCTTCCAGCTCGCGGACATGCGGAGCACGATCTACAACCCGGACGGGAGCGAGTCGCTCGGGGCCCGCCTCGACCTCGA
>JAJDDH010000043.1 GCA_029260415.1 Phycisphaerales bacterium
CCAGCCCTTCTTCGACGAGTCGGGCCTCGACATCCAGGCGCCCGAGCAGATGAACGGCGCCTCCGACCACACCTCCTTCTACCAGAAGAAGGTCCCCGTCCTCTTCTCCATCATCGCCGACTTCCACGAGGACTACCACACGCCCAACGACGTCTCCTGGAAGATCAACCGCGTGGGCGCCGTCAAGACTGTCAACATGTACCACCAGATCGTCCTCGCCGCCGCGGCGCGCCCCGAGCGCTTCGCCTTCGTCGAGTCCGAGCAGCCCAGGCGCCAGCGCGGCCCGGGCAACATCAAGGTCCGAGTCGGCATCATGCCCGGCAGCTACGCCAACGATGAGCCCGGCATCCCGATCGGAGGCGTCTCCCCCGATGGCCCCGCCTCCAAGGCCGGCATGCAGGAGGGCGACCGCCTCGTCCGCTGGGACGGCCAGAAGGTCGGCTCCATCGAGGACTGGATGACCCTGCTCGCCCGCCACGAGCCCGGCGACCAGATCAAGATCGGCGTCAAGCGCGACGGCGAGGAGGTCACCCTCGACCTCACCCTCGAAGGCCGCTAAGCGGCGCAACCCTCACCGACACCTTCAAGGGCCCGCGATCCGTCGCGGGCCCTTGTTTCATTCTCATGCGCTCCAATCGCCCCCCGGAGCCCCCCAGGCGTCCTCGCGATCCCGACCACGCCCTCAGAATCAGGCAACCCGAAGGAAGACTGGGCCGAAAACATGGGTGTCTGTATACTCCAGACGTCGACCTCCGGACGAGGCGACCGACGCCGTCCCCCCAGCCGCCTGTCGCGGCCCCCGCCCGCGGGACAGCGCCCCCCACCGCCCGGTGCAACGCCGGGCACTGCACAGGAGTCCCTACGCCATGACCCGAACCACCCGGAACACCCCGAGACTGCTCAGCGCCCCCGCGATCGCGATCCTCGCCGCGGGCCTCGCCCTGCCCATGACCGCGTCGTCGGCCGTGGCGCAGTCCAGCCAGTCACGCAAGGTCGTGGTCAACCCCAAGCGGGAAACCCTCGTCCGCCTCTCCAAGCCCATGACCATCAACCTCGAGCAGCAACGCCTCGAGGACGTCATCCAGTTCGCCGCCGACTTCTCGGGCGCCAGCCTCGACGCGCTCTGGCTCGACGACAACAACAGCTCGGGCATGGACCCCGACCTCGAGATCACCATCAAGATCCAGGACGGCACCGTCCTCGACCTGCTCGAACGCGTCCTGGCCAAGTCCGCCGAGGACGCGGGCTTCCCCGAGAGCTTCACCTGGCAGCTCACGCCCCACGGCGCCTTCGAGATGGGCCCCAAGGACCGCCTGAACCGGCGCAAGACCACCGTCATGTACGACATCCACGATCTCATCATCGAGATCCCCGACTACGACGAGGCCCCCGAGTTCGATCTCCAGTCCGTCCTGCAGGCCGGAGCCGGAGGCGGCGGCGGACAGAGCCCCTTCTCCGGGCAGACCACCGACCGCGAACGCGCGGACAAGCAGGACCTGGCCGACGAGATCATCCTGCTGGTCACCACCCTCGTTGAGCCCGACGAGTGGGTCGCCAACGGCGGCGACGGCGCCTCCGTCACCCACTACCAGGAGCACCTGATCGTCCGCGCCCCCGACTACATCCACCGCCAGCTCAACGGGTACGCCTTCTGGCCCCGCAACCTCACCCGCGCCGCCTACACCGACGGGCGCCGACGCGTGGACGTCCTGCCCGACCCGGGCGCCCGCCAGGGCCCGTAACACGACGCGCCATCCTCACCCTCTCGCACGCCGCTCGGACAATCGGGCGGCGTGTTTGTTTCTCCCCCGTGTAGAATCCCCGCCCATGCCCCGCCGACCCGCCCCAAACCGCCCCGCGCCCCCGCCCAGCCAGGCCGCGGCCCGGGCGATCAAGGCCTACGAGTCGGGCGACAACCGCGCCGCGCTCGCCCTGGCGACGCAGGCGCTCCAGGCCCACCCCCGCAACGCGGACCTGCTCCACCTCATGGGCGGCGCGCTCGCCCGCCTGGGCAACCCCGCCGAATCGCTCGCCAGGCTCCTGCAGGCCGACAAAGCCCAGCCCATGAACCCCGCGATCCTCCTCTCGATCGCCCAGACCCAGCGCACACTCCAACGCTTCGACGAGATGAACACCACCATCGAGCGCGTGCTCTACCTCGCCCCCAAGCTCCCCCAGGCGCTGAGCCTCAAGGCCCAGTCCCTCCGCGAGCAGGGGCGCTACGACGACGCGGGCAGGATCCTCGCGCCCGCGATCGACTCGGGCACGGACGACCCCATCCTGCTCATGGCCCACGCCGAGCTGTGCGCCGCCACCCGCGACACCGACGCGGGCATCGACTCCTGCGAGCGCGCCCTGGCCCGCGATGACCTCCGACCCAACGTCCGGCGCTTCGCCCTGTTCACCCTCGGCGCCCTGCTCGACCACGCCCAGCGCTACGACGACGCCTTCGACGCCTACGCCCGAGCCAACGCCATGCTCGAGCCGGGCAGAGTCACCCCCGCGGCCTCAGTCATCGAAACCTGGTCCCCCGACCGACTCGCGCAGATCGACCCCGCGCCCGACGCCTCCGACCTGCCCCTGCTCATCGTGGGCATGCCCCGCTCGGGCACCACGCTCATCGAGCAGATGCTCGCGGCCCACCCGCGCGTCGAGACCGTGGGCGAGTCCCACGCCCTGCCCGATCTGGCCCGCGCCATCCCCGCCGAGCAGATCAACGCGGGGGTCGCCGCCTCGTTGGGCCAGCGGTACCTGGGCGCGCTCCGCGCCGCGGCCACCGACGACACCGCCCGCGTGCTCGACAAGATGCCCGGCAACTACCTGCACCTGGGCCTGCTCAGCCGCGCCTGCCCGGGCGCCCGCGTCATCCACGCCCAGCGCGACCCGCGCGACGTCTGCCTCTCGTGCTACTTCCAGAACTTCGGCAGCGCGCACTCCTACTCGCGCGACCTGGCCCTGTGCGCCACCCAGTACGCCCAGCACCTCAGGATCATGGACCACTGGCGCGCCGTGCTGGACCCGCCCATCCTCGACGTTCATTACGAGGACGTGGTGAGCGACCCCGAGCCCTGCGTCTGCGCCATGCTCGACTTCGCGGCCCTGGCGTTCGACGACGCCTGCCTGCGCCACCACGAATCCGCCCGCACCGTGACCACCCGCTCCAGCGATCAGGTCCGCCGACCGGTGTACCGTTCCAGCCTCGCCCGCTGGCGGCGCTACGAGAAGCACATCCAACCCCTGACCGACGCCCTCCGCGACGCGGGCGTCCAGCTCCCGGACAACTGACGTGCCCCAGCCCCCCAGACAGCTCAGCCCCAAGCTCGCCCTCGAGGACGCCCGCAAGCGCATCGCCGCCGCGGACTTCCGCGGCGCCGCCCAGACCGCGCTCACCGCCCTGGCCACCCGCAAGCGCGACCCGGAGCTGCTCGCGGTGCTGGGCGTGGCGCTCACGCGCGCCGGGCACGCCGCCGAGGCGCTGCCCCACCTGCTCGACTCGCTCCGCCACCGCCCGGTCCACCCCGCGACCCTGCTGGATCTGGCCAACTGCCACCGCCACCTGGGTGAGACCGACCGCGCCTTCGAGGCCATCGACACCGCCCTCATGTACAAGCCCGACTACGCCCCGGCGCTGCAGGGCAAGGCCATGCTCCTGATGACGCTCGGGCGCCACGACGAGGCCTGGGACCTCATCCAGCCCCACGCGACCAAGGCCTCGCCCGAGCCCACCCTCGTGCTCGCCTATGCCGCGCTGTGCCGCAGCAAGGACCGACCCGAGGACGCCGAGCGCGCCATCGCCTCCATGCTCGCCCGCACCGAACTCAAGCCCACCGCCAAACGCCAGGCCATGTTCGAGCTCGGGCACGCCCTCGACGCCCAGGCCCGCTACGACGAGGCCTTCGAGTCCTTCACCCGCGGCAACGAGCTCAGCCCGACCCGCGCCGAGGTCGACCCGGACGCCATCCGCACCACCTGGACGCCCGAACTCATCGACAGACTCCCCGTCAGCCCCGAGACCTCCGACCTGCCCGTGCTGGTTGTCGGGATGCCCCGCTCGGGCACGAGCCTGTTCGAGCAGGTGGTCTGTGCGCATCCCAAGGCCGAGGGCATCGGCGAGTCCCCCCTGCTCGCCCAGCTCATGAACAAGACCCCGATGCGCTCGCTCACGCCCAAGCAGGCGCAGTTCGCGGGCGGCGCCTACCTCATGGCCCTGGGCGCGCCCATGACGCCAGAGACCACCCGCGTGCTCGACAAGATGCCGGGCAACGACGTCGCCATCGGCTTCGCCAGCCGCGTCATCCCGGGCGTCCGCGTCGTCTGGCGCCAGCGCGACCCGCGCGACGTCTGCCTCTCGTGCTACTTCCAGGACTTCGGCGCCAACCTCACCTTCACCCAGGACCTGGGCGCCTGCGCCCGCCGCCTGATCGCGGGCCAGCGCCTCATGCGACACTGGCAGGACACGCTCAACACCCCAATCCTCGAGGACCGCTACGAGCGGTTCGTCGAGAACCCCGAGGCCTCCATCCGCCGGGCGCTGGACTTCCTGGGCCTGGAGTACGACCAGCGCTGCCTGGACTTCCACACGAGCAAGCGCCGGATGGACACCGCGAGCATGTCGCAGGTCCGCCGCCCGGTCTTCGACACCTCTGTCGCCCGCTGGCGCCACTACGAGGCCCACCTGGACCCCGTGCTCCGGGCCATGCGTGAGGCCGGGATCCGGGCCGAGGACTAGACTCCCGACCCATGGCTGATCAGTTTGCATCGGGCGGTCTCGGGCTCAACGCGGCGGACGTCACGCGCCGGCGCGCCGTCCAGATGATCGAGATGGGCGAGTTCGACACCGCCATCGCCCTCGCGACCGACGCGCTCAAAGCCCGACCCCGCGACGCCCAGATGCTCTGGGTCATCGGCGAGGCCCTCACCGGGCTCGGGCGCCTCACCGACGCCGCCATCAAGCTCCGCCAGGCCCTGGGCGTCCACCCCGAGCACGACAACGCACTCTGCTCGCTGGCCGAGATCCACCGCATGCAAGGCGACCCCGAGAAGGCCCTCGAGCTCATCACCCGCGCCCGCGCCTTCTCCACCAGCACCCGCCCCTACACGCTTGGCGCGTCCATCCTCGCCGACATGGGCCAGTACGAGCAGGCCGCGGCCCTGCTCGAGCCCAAGATCAAGGTCGACAACCCGGACACCCGGATCGTCGTCGCCTACGCCGACCTGTGCATCGCCCTCAAGCAGCCCGAGATCGGGATCGACCTGCTCGAGGCCGCCCTGACCCGCGGCGAGCTGCACACGGGCGTGCGCTCGGGCGCGCTCATGATTCTCGGGCGCCTGCTCGACCGCGTCGGGCGCTACGACGACGCGTTCAACGCCTACAAGCGCGCCAACGACATGCGCTCCACCAACGAGGAGCAGCGGGCCGACGCGATATTCGAGGGCTGGTCCAAGGACGCCATCGCCGCCGCCCCGCGCACGCGCGTCAAGACCGACCGGTCCGTCCTGGTCGTGGGCATGCCCCGCTCGGGCACCACGCTGACCGAGAGCGTCATCGCCGCCCACCCCGACGCCGCGGGCGTGGGCGAGTCGCAGCTGCTCATGACCATGCGCCGCGCGACCACCGCCGCGGAGCTGACCCAGGCCTCCGTGGACTCGATGGCCAAGCGGTACACCGACATGCTCGCCCGCGAGGGCTCCAAGACCGCGACGCGCGTCGTGGACAAGATGCCCGACAACTACCAGAACCTCGGGCTCGCCGCGTGCGCCCTCCCCCAGACCCGCGTCGTCTGGTGCCAGCGCGACCCGCGCGACGTCTGCCTCTCGTGCTACTTCCAGAACTTTGGCACCCGCCACGCCTACACCTGCGACCTCGAGCTCACCGCCCAGCGCTATTTGCTGCACACTCAGCTCATGGAGCACTGGAAGAGCACTGGATCGCATCCACCGACATCCCCGTGCACGTCCTCCGCTACGAGGAGCTCGTCTCCGACCTGGACAGCCAGGTCCGCGCCCTGCTCGGGTTCCTGGGCCTGCCCTACGACGAGCGCTGCCTCGCCCCGCACAAGGCGACGGGCAAGGTCTCCACCGCCAGCCGCGACCAGGTCCGCCAGCCGATCTACGCGACCTCCAAGGCCCGCTGGAAACGCTACGAGAAGCACATCGGGCCCATGGTCGAGATCCTCGAAGCAGGCGGGGCCCTCTGACATGCAGGGAACGAACCCCAACGCGATGGCCCAGCAGGCCCTCCAGGCCTTCCAGCGCGGCGACTACCCCCGCGCCGAGTCCCTCTGCCGCCAGCTGCTCAAAATCGCCAAGAACGACCCGGGCATCCTCAACATGCTCGGGACCTGCCTCACCCGACAGGGCAAGCTGGGCGAGGCCCGCGAGCACCTCCGCGCCTCGCTCAAGCGCAACCCGCGCTCCGAGCAGGCCTGGTGCGACCTGGCCTTCAACCTCCGCCTCGACGACAAGCCCGACGAGGCCTTCGACGCCATCGACCGCGTCCTCCGCACCGACCCCACCAACGGCCAGGCCCTGCACCTCAAGGCCATGCTCTGCAACGACCTGGGCAAGCCCGACGAGGGCCTCGCGTTCATCGAGCCCGTCGCCACCGCGCCGGGCGCGCCGCCCGCGACCGTCATCGCCTACGCCATGCTCAGCCGAACGCCCGAGCACCAGGCCAGGGGCGTCGAGCTGCTCGAGGCCCTGCTCGCCAACCCGGGCACGCCCCCGGGCGTCAAGCGCAGCGCCCTCTACCAGCTTGGTGCGCTGCGCGACCGCCTCAAGGACCACGACGCCGCCTTCGAAGCCATCGCCAAGGCCAGCGCCTTTGTCCCCCAGGGCGCCGTCACCCCCGCCCAGCCCACCATCGACGCCTGGAACGCCGAGACGCTCGCGCGAATCCCCCAGGCCGAGCTCGACGCCTCGTGCGTCGTCCTGGTCGTGGGTATGCCCCGCTCGGGCACGACGCTGACCGAGCAGATCATCGCCGCCCACCCCCGCGCCGACGGCGTGGGCGAACGCGCCGACCTGGGACACCTCGCCCGCGCCCACCCCGTCGATGCGCTCGACCAGGCCAGCGTCAACGAGGTGGGAACAACCTACGTCAACGCCCTCCGCGCCCGCGCCGGAGATGAGCCCGAGCGCATCGTCGACAAGATGCCCGGCAACGCGATGCACCTCGCCCTCGCCAGCCGCGCCCTGCCCGGCGCCCGCGCCGTCTGGTGCCGACGCGACCCGCGCGACATCGTCCTCTCCTGCCACTTCCAGGACTTTGGCGACGTCCACCGCTACACCAGCGATCTTGAGCTGTGCGCCCAGTCCGTCGTGGAGCACACCAGGCTCATGCGGTACTGGCAGCAGGCCCTGGACCTGCCCATCCACGAGATGGTCTACGAGAACCTCGTCGACGACCCCGAGGGCCAGACCCGCGCCCTGTGCGCGTTCCTCGGTCTCGACTACGACCCCGCCTGTCTCGAGTTCCACAGCGCCGGGCGCTTCGTCCGCACCCTCAGCCACGCGCAGGTCCGCAGGCCCATCTACAAGTCCAGCTCCGCCCGCTGGAAGGCGTACGAGACGCAGCTCGCCCCCGCGATCGAGATCCTCAGCGCCGCCGGGCTCATCGAGAACTAGCTAGTTCTCGCTGACCTCGCTCACGCTCGAGCACGTGCACGCCAGGTTCCGGTCCCCGTACGGGTTGTCCACCCGCGCTGCGCTGGGCCAGCACTTGCGACGACGAAGGTCTTCGGTCGGGAACGCCGCGGCCTGACGCGAGTACCCGTGCGCCCACGCGTCATCGGTCACCATCTCGATCGTGTGCGGCGCGTTCTTGAGCGGGTTGTCCTCCCGGTCCATCCGCCCCTCCTCGATCGCCCGGATCTCGTCGCGGATCAGCAGCATCGCCCCGCAGAACCGCTCCAGCTCGCTCAGCGGCTCCGACTCGGTCGGCTCGACCATCAGCGTCCCGGGCACGGGCCAGCTCATCGTCGGCGCGTGGAACCCGTAGTCCATCAGCCGCTTAGCGATGTCGTCGATGCGGATGTCCGCGCTCTTCTCAAACCCGCGGCAGTCCAGGATAAACTCGTGCGCCACCCGCCCCTGATCGTTGGAGCACAGCAGCGTGTACGCCCCGCCCAGCCGCTGCGCCATGTAGTTCGCGCTCAGCAGCGCCACCTCGCTGGCCCGGCGCAGCCCCGCCGAGCCCATGAGCGCGATG
>JAJDDH010000044.1 GCA_029260415.1 Phycisphaerales bacterium
CGGGTGGACGTGCTCGACACCAGCGCCTTCGCCAACGTTCCCACGGACTGACGCCCCCCCGACCGGCGCCCTCTAGGCTTTGCCAGCATGACGCCGGGCGATACGAGTTCAGCGATCCACTTCAGCGCCGGCGCCTCCCCCGCGGGCAGCGCCGACCGCGCCGCGGCTGAAGCCTGCGAACGCCTCATCGCGGACTCGGTGCGCCGGGGCGGTCCCGCCTGGGCACCCGACCTGGCCGTCGTCTTCGCGACCGCGTCGCACGCCCCCATGCTCGCGGCCGTCGCGTCCAGGCTCCGGCGCGACCTGAACCCCACACGCATCATCGGGCTCAGCGCGGGCAGCGTCCTGGGCGGACGAGACGCCTACGAGCGCCGCACCGGGCTCTCCGTGCTCGCCGGGTGGATTCCGGGCGCGGACATCCGGGCCATCACCCGTGACACCCTCGCGACCCCCGCCCCGGAGCTCGACGCCGCGCTGCGCGACTCGATGGGCGACATCTCCGCCCTCCAAACCAGCATCATCCTGGGCGACGGGGCGTCCACGTCCACTGGCGAGCTGCTCCCCGCGTTCACGCGCGTGCACGCGGAGTCGAGCTGGGGGCAGGCGCCTCCGGTCCTGGGGGCGCTGGGCGCCAGCGGCACGGGCCCGGGCGGCGTGCTGCTCGACGATGAGGTGACGCCCGAGGGCAGCGTCGCGCTCTCGATCCACAGCCAGACCCTGCGCGTGGACACCCTGGTGAGCCAGGGCTGCACCCCGTTTGCCGAGCCCATGGTCATCACGCGCGCGCGCAAGAACCTCATCCTCCAGCTGGGCGGGCGCCCGGCGCTGGACGCGATCCGAGACGCCGCGGCGGAGCTGGACGAGGACCGCAAACGCCTGCTGCCAGGCGGGCTCTTCATCGGGCGCGTCATCGACGAGTACAAGGACCGCTTCGGGCGCGGCGACTTCCTCATCCGCTCGGTCACGGGCGTAGACGAGGACCTGCGCGCCGTCGCGGTCGCGGACCTGGTGCGCGCCGGGCAGACCATCCAGCTCCAGCTGCGCGACCGGCGCACCGCCAGCGAAGACCTCCAGCTCCTGCTCAGCGCCCAGCGCATGCACGAGCGACCCGCGGGCGCCCTGCTGCTGACCTGCGCCGGACGCGGGCGCGAGTTCTTTGGGGACGAGTCGCACGATGTGCTCGCCGTGCAACGTGCGTTCCGCGACGAGCTCCCGGGCGAGCTCAAGGCCAAGGCGGGCGAGCAGATCGACCCGGACGAGCCCCTGCTCCCGCTCGCGGGGGTGTTCGCGGGGGCGCAGATCGCGCCCGCCGCGGGCGACGCCGCCCTGCACACCCACGCCGCGGTCCTGGCGATGTTTCGGGAGGCTGAGCCTGATCCAAGGACGGACCCAGCCAGCTCGCCCGGAACGTGAGTGACGCGTTAAGCGTTCACCAGGAAACCCGGCGCTCACGCTTGGGGCTTCAAGTGATGTGCGTCAGTCCGCCGCCGGCTGGATCACGCCCCGGCACTCGCCGAACCCGATCCGCCGGAACCCCTCGCGCTCGCAGTAGCCCTTGATGATGATCTCGTCGCCATCGGCAAGGAACTTGCGTTCCTCGCCCGTGGGCAGCGTGATAGGCGTCCGCTGTGTGCCGGGGACGACCTTGGGCGGGGTGGCGAACGGGTCGCCGTCCCAGGTGAGTTCGAGCATGCACCCGCGCGCGTCGCGCGTCGGCCCCGAGACGGTGCCCGAGGCGAGCAGGTCGCCCGGGTTCATCTGGCACCCGTTGGCGCTGTGGTGCGTGAGCATCTGCCCGATGGTCCAGTACATGTCCCTGAAGCTGCCCTTGGAGAGGCGCACCGGGTCCATGCCCTTGGAACGCATCTCCGATGAGCAGAGGAACACCTCCAGCGTGATGTCCACGCCCCCGCTGGTCAGGTTGTCCTCGCAGGTGAGGTAACCCAGCGGCTTCGGGTCGTCGATCGGGCGCTCCATCGCCGGGCAGCGGAAGGGGGCGAGCGCCTCCATCGTCACGATGTACGGGCTGACCGTCGTCGCGAAGTTCTTCGCCAGGAACGGGCCCAGCGGCACGTACTCCCACTTCTGGATGTCCCGCGCCGACCAGTCGTTGACCAGACACATCCCCAGGATGTGCTCCTCCGCGTCGTGGATATCGATCGACTCGCCCATCGCGTTGCCCCGCCCGACGACAAACCCGACCTCCAGCTCGTAATCCAGCAGCTTGCACGGACCGAACGTCGGAGGCCCGTCCGCGATCGTCGCCCCGGGCAGGAGCTGGCCCCTGGGGCGGCGCACGGGCGTGCCCGAGGGCACGATGGTCGAGGCGCGACCGTGGTAGGCGATTGGGATGTGCTTGTAGTTGGGCAGCAGCGGGTTGTCGGGGCGGAACATCGAGCCGACGTTGGTCGCGTGGAAGAGGGAGGCGTAGAAGTCAGTGTAGTCACCGATAAGGTCCATCGGGAGCTCGAAGCGGACCTCGCTCATCGGTCGCATCGCGGCCTTCCGCACCTCGTCGTTGTCGCGCAGGTCGGGCGTGTCCTTGCGGAACAGACGCGAGAGCTGCTTGCGGATCTCGCTCCAGGGCAGCAGGTCATCGCGCGAGAACGCGTCGGACGTCCACAGGTACATCCCGTCGCCAGGCTCTGCGTCCGGATCGACACGCAGCAGCCCTGCCCCCTCAAGCTCGGTCAGATCAACGATCTGGTCCCCGATGACGGTGCAGTACCCGCCGACCATCTCGTCGTCGTCGCCGATCGACTCGTACTGCGCGATCGGCAGGTTCTGAATCGGAAAGTCCGTCGCCGGGTCGTTGGCGGACTCGACCCAGGACTGGAGCTTGGGGTCGTGCGTCTCGTCGATCTTGTAGGGCATGGTCGGGTCCTTTGATGCACCCCCTCCGACCTCGCTGTCGCTCGGTCACCTCCCCCGCCGGGGCGGGGGAGGATTAGGGGTCAGGTCTTCTTGATCCTCCCCCGCCCGGGCGGGGGAGGTGTCGCCGAAGGCGACGGAGGGGGTCCGTCGATCCGGTCCCGCGCCGCCCGATGGATGGTACGGAGCGCGTCGTCCAGATTCTGCAGCACGTCCACCGCCGGTATTCGCAGCACCCGGAGTCCTCGCTCGATCGTCCACGCGTCGCGCGAGTCATCGCGGGCCCGTTGGCGCCCCGCGTGCGAGGCGCCATCGATCTCGATGACAAGACGCGCATCGTGGCAGTAGAAATCGGCGATGTATGGGCCAATTGGGTGCTGACGCCTGAACCGTAGATCAGCCAGCCGTTTGCCCCGGAGGTTGTTCCACAGCATGACTTCAGGCGGCGTCATCGCGGCACGAAGGGCCTTCGCATTGCTGCGGGCGGATTGGTGGGCGCGGGTTGCGGCGCGGAAGGCGCGTGGATCGGGTGTATTCGGTTCATCCATCGGACCCCCTCCGACTTCGCTTCGCTCGGCCACCTCCCCCGCCTGGGCGGGGGAGGTTTACTCTATCCATCCGGCCCGATCGGGTCCGGCTCGTCGGGGTCCGGATCGCTCAGGTCCCGCACCACCGGCGGCGTCGGCGGCCGCAGAAACAACGACGCGACCCCCAGCGGCACACCCGTCAGCGCGAACACGATCAGGATCGGCGTGAAGTCCTTCCCCGCCAGCAAATACGCGCCCCCCGTCAGCCACGGGCCAACGCCCGTCGCCGCGACCGACGCCAGCGTGATCGTTCCACGGATGGCGCCGTGGTGCGTCCGCCCGAAGTACCGCGCGATCGCGGGATTCCCCACGGCCACCGACACGCCCATCGACACCCCGAACAACCCCATCCCGATCGCCATCGTTGCGACAATCCAGCCCGTCGGCACGCGTCCCGACACTGCCAGCAGGCACACGACGCACGAGACGAGCATGATCGCCGGCCCGAAGGGCAGCAGCTTGCGGGGCGGGACACGATCCACCAGCCACCCCAGCAGCAACATCGAGAACCCGAACGCGATGGGCCAGGGCTGGATCGCGATCGCGGCCTGCGCTTCGGATCCTTCCAGCCCCGCGCTGCGCAGCATCACCTGCATGTGGAACAGCAGCGCCGTCCCGATGAGCCCGTTGGCGCACATGATCGGGACCAGGATCCAGTACGCCCGCGTCCGCATCGCCTGCCTGCGCGTGAAGGCGGGATCGTCCTTGGGGGGCTTGCCCCCGTGCAGGACGTCGTGCGTTCCGTGCTCGGCCAAGTCGCCGTCCAGGTGCTGCCCGAGGTCCTCGGGCTTGTTCCTGAAAATCAGCAAGACACAGGGCAGGGTCAGCAGCAGGATCATCCCCGCGAGCACAAGAGCCGCGGGCTTCCATCCGTGGTGCTCGATGAGCCACGCCGTGGGCGCGGGCATGAGCGCCGAGCCGCCCGCGAACCCAACGATCGCCAGCAGCGAGTGGGCGGTCCCCAGGCGGCGCTCGAACCACATCGAGATCGTGTGCCCCGCGAGCATCCCCAGCGAGCCCTGCCCCAGCAGACGCATGAAGAAGAAGCACAGCACCAGCCCGTACAAGCCGCGGACCTGCGTCAGCAGCGCCACAGCTCCGGCGCACCCGAGGGCAACGGCAAAGACCACGCGTCGCAGCCCGTGCTTGTCGGCCATCCGCCCGATCCAGGGCAGCGGCAACGCCGCGAGGATCGTCCCGATCGTGTACGCCCGGCTCAGCTCTTCAACATCGAGATCCAGCGACGTCCGTAGCGAGTCGTTGAACAGCGACACGACCACTGTCTGCGTGGGCATCGTTGCCACCGCCATCGCGATCGCGACACCCAGCATCACCCAGCCGTAGAACAATGGTCGTTTCAGCGTTGGCACCGCAGAGGGTAGCCCGCGCGCCCGTCAGACCAGCGAGAGCGTCTTGAGGTCCGCGACCGGCTCCTCGAACGAGCACGAGCCGTAGCTCAGCGCAAACGTCTCTCGCACGCGGCTCAGGTCGATCAGCCCGACGCTCAATTCCTTCCAGCGGGCCTCCTCGTCGGTGAACGCGAAGCTCCCCGCGTCGGTGTCCTCGAGGATCTCCACCGCCTGCGTCTCGTTGATCCGGTGGATCCGGATCATCGCCGCGGCCATGAACACGTTCAGGAACCCGTGCATCACACCCCGCGCCGGGTTGTCCTCGTAGGTCAGGTTCTGCTCCGCCCGCACCGGGTGGTGCAGCCCCGCGGTCGCCTTGAACGGGACCGCGCCCTGGGCGCACGCGATGATGAACCGCGCGATCGCCCCCGAATCGGGGATGAGATCGGGCGTGACCCCGCCGCAGCGGATCTTGGCCGAGCACCCGTTGCCCGCCATCGCTGCTATGTAGCCGCGCGGGTCGCCCGTCATGATCAGCGGCTGCGGGACCTCGAACGCGGGATAGATGTCCTCGGGGATCTCCTCGAGCGCGTCGTCGATGTCGCCCGGCTCGCCCACCCGCATCTCGATCGCGTCGACCTGCGCCAGGCCCTGCGCCTCGCTGCTGTGATGCCCGTTGAACGAGTCGATCTCGTCGAGGCAGTCGCCCAGATCGCCGTCGATGATCGCGCTGATGCGCCACGCGGGCACGTCGTCGGCCATCTCCCGGTACCCGCTGGTCGCGAACGTCCCGGGCATCAGCATCGCCCCGTGCTGGCTCAGCTCCTTGAGCCTCGACACCGGGCAGATCAGGCGTCCGAGCATCTCCGCCTCGGGCGTGCGGAGGTACCGGGCGTAGTTCTCGACCGAGGGCGCCATGTCGAGCGTCGTGGGCGGGAACAGCCCCGCGTAGTCGACCAGCGAAGCCGTGAGTGTGCGCAGGGTGCGGGTCATCGTCGCGGTCCTCCTCCGTCGGGCTACTTGGCCAGCCTGGCGATCAACCGCCACGCGTCCTCGTGCCTGAGCGTATGCCCCGCCTCGTGGTTGAACCGCTCCACGAGCGCGTCGAACTCGGGCGTGAAGGGCAGCCGATCCCGCGCCCCCATGCTCCCCACCGCCCCGACCACCAGCGCGCTCAGCAGCGCCTCGTCCTCGGGTGAGATCTTGGGCAGCGACACGGGCGTGCGCCCGAGGCGCGGAAGGGCCGAACGCTTGCGCAGGTTGTGCAGGCGGTGGAACGCGTCCTTGCGGCTGGGCGCGTGCTCGCCGAGAGTCTGCTTCACTTCCGCGTACAGCCCCTCGAACGCCCCCGAGTACGGCAGCGCGTCGA
>JAJDDH010000045.1 GCA_029260415.1 Phycisphaerales bacterium
CGAGCGAGGGCACGGGCGGAGCCGCTCCCAAGTCCACGTCGCCCTTCGGCCCCAACATCATGCTCATCGGTGTGTTCGCGCTGTTCGCGATGATCATCTTCACGCAGATCACGTCCGGGCGCAAGGAAAAGAAGCAGCGGGCGGAGATGATGAGCTCGCTGGGCAAGCACGACAAGGTGCAGACCGTGGGCGGGATCATCGGGTCGGTCGTCGAGGTCAAGGGCGACGAGCTGATGCTCCGCGTTGACGAGGCCTCCAACACACGCATCCGCGTCGCCCGCTCGGCGGTCCAGAAGGTCTTGCACAGCGCCCGCTCGCACGCGAGCGAGACGCCCGAGACCGCTGACGCCTGAATCACCAACCCACGCTGATCCCCTCCCAGAGGTGTCCGACGTATGAGACACGTGCTTCGAAACAGCTTCCTCGTTCTCGCGCTGCTGGTGTTCTTCGCGGCGATGATCTACCCGCCGCAGAAGCAGCTGCGTCTGGGCAAGGACCTGCGCGGCGGTGTAACACTGCTGTACTCGGTCAAGGTCGACAAGAGCGAGAACGCCGCGAGTGTGATCGATCAGGTGATTCAGGTCCTCAAGGACCGGATCGACCCTCGGGGCCTGCTCGAGATCCAGATGATCGCGCAGGGGCAGGACCGGATCGAGATCACGATGCCGCTGCCGGGCGAGGACGTGCTGCGTCTGCGCCAGGCCGTGGACGACAAGCTCGAGGGGCTGCGCGAGTTCGAGATCACCGCCGACGAGTTCGAGCGGACGATGCGGATGCGCGGCACCGAGCGGAGCGCGGAAATCCAGCGCCTCGCGGCGGGTAACGAGCACATCCAGGAGCTGATGACCAGCGCGGCGGCGGCTTTCGACGCCGCGAGCGGCTCGCGGGTTGGGCTGGAGCAGGCCCAGCAGGCCGGCTCGCCCGACGAGGTGATCGACGAGCTGGTGGGCAAGGTCGCCGATGCGGAGCTGGAGTACGAGCGGGCTCGCGACGAGGTGCTGGGTGCGAGCCTGTCGCCCGAGTCGGTCCGCGAGGCGTTGCTGCTGTCGACCGATCAGAAGACGGTGCACGACGCGGCCAAGGACGTGTACATCACGCTCGATAGCCCGCGCGAGAAGGCGCTCAAGGACATCATCGCGGACCACCCGGGCCTCGAGGGCCCGATCCGCGAGATCGAGAACGCGTACGAGACCTACGTCGCCAACCGCAAGTCCCTCGACGACCCGGAGGACCTGAAACGTCTGGTCGCGGCGTCGGGTGTGCTGAGCTTCCGCATCTCGATCGACCCGGGCGGGTCGGGCTCGCAGAACGTCCACCCGGAGGAGAGCCGCCTTCGTCAGGAGCTGCGCGAGAAGGGGCCCTCGGCGGTCCGCTCCCGCGACGCCCGATGGTTCGAGATCAACCGCATCGAGAGCTGGTACGACACGCTGCAGGAGTGGCAATCGCTCGAGGCGAACCCCGCCGGGTTCTTCGCCTCCCGCCAGTACATCGGTGAGGAGTACGAGGGCAAGTACTACATCCTCCTCTGGGACACACGCAGCGAGCGGCTGACCCAGAACGACGGCGTCTGGGGCGTGCGCAGCGCGTTCCAGACGGTGGACCAGATCGGGCGGCCCGCCATCGGGTTCCAGATGGACGACCGGGGCGCCCGGCGCCTGGGCGATCTGACAGGCCCCAACGTCGGCAACAAAATGGCGATTCTGCTCGACGGGCAGCTGTACGGCGCCCCGCCCGTGCTCAACTCGCGCATCTCGACCAACGGCATCATCCAGGGCGACTTCACGACCGCTGAGATCGACTACATCACGCGGGTGCTCACCGCCGGATCGCTGCAGGCCAAGCTGTCGCCCACGCCGCTGAGCGTGAACCAGATCGCCCCGGATCTGGGCGCCGACAACCTGCGCGCGGGCATGCAGGCGGGTGTGTGGGCGTTGGCCGCGGTCAGCGTGTTCATGCTGCTGTACTACTTTGTCTACGGCGGCGTGGCGGTCTTCAGCCTCGTCTGCAACGCGACCATGATCCTGGGCGCGATGGCGCTAGCGCGGGCGTCGTTCTCGCTGCCCGGCATCGCGGGCATCATCCTGACATTCGGTATGGCCGTGGACGCGAACGTGCTGATCTACGAGCGCATCCGTGAGGAGCTGCGCCTGGGCCAGGACCTCAAGACCGCGGTGCGCCTGGGCTATCAGCGGGCGCTGAGCTCGATCGTGGACGGCAACGTGACGAACCTGATCGTCTGCTTCGTGCTGGCGTACACGGGCACGCAGGAGATCAAGGGCTTCGCGATCACACTGGGCATCGGCGTCATCGCGACGATGTTCTGCTCGCTGGTCGTGACCCGCCTGATCTTCGCGCTGTTCATCGACCGCCTGAAGGTGAAGCGTCTGGCGATGCTCCCGATGGTGGTCCCCGCGATCGAGCGTCTGCTCGAGCCCCGGATCGACTGGCTGCGTCTGCGAGGCGTGTTCATCACGTTCTCGCTGGCGTTCCTGGCCCGGGGCGTGACGATGATAGTCACGCAGGGCCAGAAGATGCTCGACACCGAGTTCCGGGGCGGCATCCAGATCGACCTGCCGCTGAAGCTCAGCGACGCGGGCGAGCCCATCTACAGGACGCGTCAGGACATTGAGGAGGCGGTCAAGGAGATCGGTGAGCAGGTGGCGGACGACAACCCGCTCCGCCCGCTGCGCAATGCCGAG
>JAJDDH010000046.1 GCA_029260415.1 Phycisphaerales bacterium
CAACGACCCGGGGGAGATCCAGTACCAGCTGTGGATCTTCGACGCCGAGCGCCCGGTGGGCGAGCTGCCCGACAAGGCGATCCCGGGCCTGCCCGAGCTGCTGACGCAGCGTCCGGTCGATGGCGGCGTGTTCGACATCGCGGCGAGCGGCGAGGCGCTGATCCCGATCGACGCGAAGCTGCCGGTGGGCGCGGGGACGATTTTCGCGGTCACCAAGGAGCGCCCGGGGGGCGTGGTGGTGAGCGATCGGGAGATTGTCTTCCTGGCGGTTCGGGGCTAGGTGGCGATCTCTGGTTCCAGAGGTAGATTAGAGTTATGAACGCAGATCAGGCAGTGCGCGAGACCGTTGCGGCACAGCTCGAAGCGGGCGCGCGGGGTTATGGCGCTGGCGGGGCCGAGCGCCTGACTGCGATCGAGGGTGTGGGCGGCGCTTTCTCCGCCTGGCACGAGTTTTACACCCAGCGCGTGTTGGAGCTTTCCGTTGCGGTTCGCTTCGACGAGCCGCTGATCGGGGGCAGTGGGTTTGCATGGTCGCGGTTGGGCATGGACGCACGCGGCGCGGCGATGCCGGACCCAGCGCTGCTGGTTGAGACGCTCCGCTCTTCGTTGCGTGAGGATCTCTCCGAGCAGGCGTGGGATCTTGCGTCACTCGCGCTGAAGTCGATCACAGGGCCGGGCGAACCGGCGCCTGACCCGATTCTGCGCCTGCGACCCGACAGCGGTCATCAAACCGAAGCCCTCCGATTCCTGGAGCGGACATTGAGCGGCGAATGGCGAGAGGCGATCAACGAGATCGCTCGTCTTCAGCGCGAGGGGGCGCCAACACGCGTGCTCTACGAGCGGGTGCTTCTGCCTGCCGCGGTTGAGATGGGCACGATGTGGCACCTCGGAGAGATTGGTGTCTCGGAAGAGCACGCGGCGACGGAAGCGATTCTCGGGGCGATGAGCGTGCTCTGGCACCAGGCTGATCGCAGTGAACCCAACGGCCTGCGGGTCGTTGTGGGTTCGGTGACGGACGACCGGCACAGCCTCGGCGTCCGGGCGACGGCGTGGCTGCTCGAGCTCTCCGGGTGCATGGCCGCGTGCCTCGGGTCGGATCTGCCCGCGCCGGACTTCGCCCAGGCGGCACGGGATTACGAGGCCGATTGCGTGGTCATCGGCGCGACGCTGGTCACGCACGTGTCCCGGACCGCGGAGACGATCGCGGTGCTCCGTCGGGCAGCGCCGGGGCTGCGGATCATCGTCGGGGGCCCCGCGTTTGGCGTCGCGCCGGGCCTTGCGGCAAAGGTCGGGGCAGACGCGATGGCGCGGAGCCCGGGGGAGACCGTCGAGCTGGTGACCGCCAGGTCGGCGTGAATCGATCAGGCGGTCTTGAACACCCCGTGCCCGGTCTTGTCGCCCAGGCGTCCCGCGACGACCAGCTGGCGGAGCAGCGGGCAGGGGCGGTAGCGGTCGTTGCAGAGGCCCTCGGCGAGGACGTCCATGATGTGGGCGCAGGTGTCGAGCCCGATGAAGTCGGCCAGGCGCAAGGGGCCCATGGGGAAGTTGCAGCCGAGCTTCATGATGGCGTCGATGTGCTCGGGCTGTGCGACGCCCTCCATCCAGGCGTAGAAGGCCTCGTTGATCATGGGCATGAGCACGCGGTTGGAGACGAACCCGGCGCGGTCGTTGGCGGGGACGGCGGTCTTGCCCATCGCCTCGGCGAGGTTGATCACGCGATCGGTGACCTGCTTGTCGGTGGCGAGTCCGTTGATGACCTCGACGAGCTTCATGACGGGGACGGGGTAGAAGAAGTGCATGCCGATCACGCGCTCGGGCGTCTTGGTCGCGGCGGCGATCTCGGTGATGCTGATCGAGCTGGTGTTGGTCGCGAGGATCTGGTTGCCCGTGAGCATGGCGTCGAGGGCGCTGAAGACCTTGGCCTTGACGCTGGCGTCCTCGACGACGGCCTCGATGGCGATGTCGGAGCCCGCGAGCTGGTCCATGTCCGTGACGTAGGTGAGGCGGGCCTTGGCGGCGTCGGCCTCAGCCGCGGTCATGCGCTCCTTCTCGACGGCGCGGGCCAGGAGCTTGGCGTGGGTGGCCTGGCACTTGGCGACGGCGCCCGCGGAGGTGTCGAAGACGGTGGTGGTGAAGCCTGCGACGGCGGCGACCTGGGCGATGCCGCCGCCCATTTGGCCCGAGCCGATGACGCCGACGTTGGTGATGTTGTGCATGGGGAGATCTCCTTGAATGCGTGGGGGGGAAGGATAGGGGAGGGAGATCGGCGGGTCGGGGGCGGGCGGCGGTGGTAGGCTTGGGCATGCCCACAATGGAACAGCTCGAGAAGCTCCTGGCGGCGGAGCCCGACGACGCGTTCACGCTGTACGCGATGGCGATGGAGCTGGCCAAGCAGGCGCGGCACGTCGAGGCGATCGCGTTCTTTGATCGGTGCGCCGCCAGCGACGAGGGGTACTGCTACGCGTACTTCCACAAGGCCCGGTCGCAGGAGGCGGTCGAGGAGCTGGACGCGGCGAGGGCGACGCTGGAGCGCGGGCTGGAGGTCTCCAAACGAGTTGGCGACGCGAAGGCGATCGACGAGATCGGCTCGTACCTGGCGGTGCTGCGGGGATGAGCGTCGAGGGCGAGAAGGCGCGGCGCTCGGCGCTGAAGATGCTCGACCGGCGGGCGTACTCGGCGCGGGAGCTGGTGCAGCGGCTGGTCAAACGCGGGCACGATGAGGAGACCAGCCAGGCGTGCGTCCGGGCGCTGGCGGAGGCGGGCGCGGTCGATGACCGGGCGCTGGGTGAGTCGGTCGCCCGGGCGGAGCTGGCACGCATCCCGGCGGGGCGGGCGCTGCTGGAGATGAAGCTGGTCAGGCGGGGGATCGATCGGGCGCTTGCGGGCGAGATCGTGCGCGAGGCGTTGTCGGCGCGGGCGGCGGATGAGGACGCGGAGGACGTGGCGCGGCGTCACCTGAAGAGCCTTGCCCCGACGCTGGGGCTCGACGCGGTCCGGCGGCGCCTGTACGGCAAGCTGGCCCGGCGTGGGTTTGCGCCGGACGTGGCGCGGGGCGCGGTCGAGCGGGTCGTGGACGGGCTGAACACCGACTGAGCCCTGCTCGTATCATCCGGTCATGAGACGAATCGGATTGATCGTGCTCGGGGGCGCCCTGGGCGCCTCGGGCGGGTGTGTGTCGGACCGCAACGCGCGCCCGGTGCTGGGGTCCAATGTGGTGGTCGGCGGGGGCGTCTCGCGGGGCCTCACGGGCGACGCGCCGAGCGTTCGCGGGCTGGACCGCTCCAACTGGGGGGCGACGGGCGTCCGCGTGCCCGTCGATGGCACGGTGCACCGCCCCACCTACGCCCGGGCCCGCCTGTACGACGAGTCGCTGGCCCGCCAGAAGGGGCTGTACCCGACGAGCGAGACGGCGCTGGAGCTCGAGGGCTCGCGGGGGATGGCGGCCGCGGAGGTCGCGGCCCAGCCCTTGCGGGCGCTGGTGGACGTGATCGCGATGCCGCTGCTGGTGGCGATGGACCCGCCCTGGGAGGCGAGGCAGAGCCCGGACTGGGTGTACAAGCGCCGGGCGCCCGGGGGCTGGCTCACGGGCGGCAGCGCCCCGGCGCAGGCCCCAGCGCAGCCGGCTCCGGCGGCGCCGACCATCGAAGAGGTGAACCCCGATGCGTGAGCTTGACGAACGCGGCGTGCCCGAGGGGTACCCGTTCCAGGACGGGCTGGAGATGACGGCCCGGGAGGCGAGCGAGGCGCTCAAGTCCCGGCGGGACGGGTTCATCCTGATCGACTGCCGTGAGCCCTTTGAGGTGGCGATGGCGAGCGTGGAGGGGGCGCTGCTGATTCCCAAGGGGGACACGCCTGCTCGCCTGAACGAGATCGACGCGGACGAGGACACGCCGGTTGGGGTGCTGTGCCACACGGGGGTGCGGTCGCTGCACGTGGCGCGGTTCCTGCAGGAGCAGGGGCTGAGCGGGGCGCGGTCGATCGTGGGCGGGATCGAGCTGTGGTCGATCGACATCGACCCGGGCGTGCCGCGGTACACGAAGTAGAAGGCGGATCGCAGGGGTCGCGGCGGGCGCCGGTCGTGGTGTTGCGCGCGCTCAGGGCTGAGAGCGATGCGGGGTTCAAAAACAAGAAGCCCCCGGGACGGGTGTCCCGGGGGCTTTGGTTGCGATTTCTGATTCAACTGAGCTGAGTCAGAGCACGGTGTCGGAGCCGTATTACGGGCAGCCGCCGCCGAACGCGGTCAGGAAGGCGATGACGTCGGAGAAGTCCCAAGTACCGATGGGATCGGCGATGTCGGCGCCACAAGTGGTGCCGCCGAAGGCGGTCAGGAAGGCGATGACGTCGGAGAAGTCCAGCGTGCCAACGGGGGCCGCCAGGTCAGCCGCGTTGCAGGAGCCGGCGGGGATGTCACCACAACCGGTGGTCACGCCGTCGGGCCCGTAGAGCTCGATCCAGGCCGAGCTGTGGGGGACTTCGGCGCCCGGGGCGCAGGTGAAGCCACCGAAGAAGAAGGTGCCGATGTAGAGGGGGCTGCCGAGGGAGGCGCCGGTGCACTGGGGACCGGTGGAGTAGATGTCGGTCGCGTCGAAGAGACCGGCAGCGTCGGCGGGGTCGGCCGGGAGGTCACCGGCGTTGCCGAGCTTGGGAGCGGCGGCGACGAAGCCGTTGACGCCCTTGGAGACACCCGGGGCGCCAGTGGTGCCGAGGGTGGACTGATCAAAGCGCATGGCGAAGGAGAAGTCGGCGAGACCGTTGCTGTCCCAGTCGATGCCGGAGGAGACGTTGGGGAAGCCGTTGCCGGGGCCGTAGAGGGCGCCACCGGAGATGCCGGTGCCCGCGTCGTCGACGCCATCGGAATCACCCAGCTCGAAGACGAGCGAGGGGGCGACGGAGGCGAAGTCGAGGGTGAGGATGTAGACGGCGACGAAGCCGGGGGGGAGGGCGCCGGCGGAGCCAGCGAGGGTCGGGATCGTGAGATCAAGGATGCAGGAGCGGCCCGAAATTCCGAGGAAGTCGGCGCCGAAGCCGTTGTCGTTGTCGGAGAAGGTCATGGTCATGTCGTAGCCGACGATGCCGTCACCGATGGAGTCGGAGTCGGCGTCGAAGTCGGGGGCGGTGATGCCGTAGGCGACGACGAGGCAGTCAACGACGGAGTCGTAGGCGATGTCGCCCCAGAAGTTGTTCCAGGTGCCTTCGCAGGGGAAGGTGCCGCCGACGCAGGCGCCGCCGAAGAGGTCGCCGAGGCCGTCGCTGTTGAGGTCGGGGTCATCGATGACGCCGACGGTGCCGCCGGTGGCACAGGGATCGGTGTTGTTGTTGAGCCACAGGGCGCCGGAGGCGGCGCGGGGACGGTTCTCGAAGGGGGTGACGACGCGCTCGCCGGTCGCCGGGTTGTAGTAGATGTGGCCGACGGGCATGGACTTCATAGCCCGCATGCCGTTCTGAGCCTGACGGTCATCTGTCGCGTTCGCCGCGCTGGTGGCCACAAAACCGGCCGCCATCGCGAGTGCAATACCACTCTTCGCCTTCATGGAAAGCTCCTCTCGTTTGAACCAATACTCGAAGGACCCCAAGTGAGAGGCCCAGTTCAGAAACCCGTACACACATGACGACCGCGATAACGGACCGCGACCGTTCAAGAGTCAATAGAAACGACGCCAAGTTCGACGTACAAGAACCCTCTCCTCGCACATCCCCTCGGAGACCGTTGCGGGCGCCCATTTGAGCAGGCTGGAGCAACGCGAGCGGGACGGCGACTTCGCCCCTTCCAGGGCGAATCCTATCAGAAACCAAAGACCCGCTGCCCCACGGAGCGCGGACCCACACGTCGAATATACCGGAGGGGCGTTGTGATGCAAGAGTTCACCCCACGAAAACGGAAAGATTGATACAGCCGATTTCATCCGGAAAATCACTCTCAATCGCCGAGCCAACCCAGTTTCACATTTGTGCCGAATCGGGCTGCCCGTCGTACCCCGCGAATGCGGTAGAGGGCGCTACGCGGGCGTTCACGCCCTGGATCCGTGCCCGATAAGAAAATGGGCAAGATGGACGTCAGGATCGGACGTTGGCGGTGCGGGCGTCGCCCATCATTTTCGCGAACCGGTCGAAGAGCGGCCCGGCGTCGTGCGGGCCCGGGGAGGCCTCCGGGTGGTATTGCACGGCGAAGATGTCGCGATCGGGCACGCAGAAGCCCGCGACGGTGTCGTCGTTGAGGTGGCGGTGCGTGACCTGCCCCCCCCGCTGCTCGAGGCTTTCGGCGTCGACGGCGAAGCCGTGGTTCTGGCTGGTGATCTCGACGCGCTGGGCGGCGATGTCCAGGACGGGGTGGTTGGCGCCGCGGTGCCCGAACTTGAGCTTGTAGGTCCTGGCGCCCAGGGCGAGGGCCAGGAGCTGGTGCCCGAGGCAGATCCCGAAGGTTGGGATGCGTCGCTCGCCCTCGAAAAGCAGGGTCCGGAGGGTGCTGATGGTGTGCTCGACAGCGGCGGGGTCGCCCGGTCCGTTGGAGATGAACAGGCCGTCGGCCTGGCCTGACTCGAACAGGTCGGCGAGGGTTTGCGCGTCGGTGTCCAGGGGCATGAGTCGGACGCGGCAGCCGCGCTGGGAAAGGTGGCGGAGGATGTTGCGTTTGGCGCCGCAGTCGAGGGCGATGACGGTCAGGGGTTCACCGGGCGCCTCGTGATCGGCGGGGGCCCAGTCGCCCAGGGACTCGTTCCAGGCGTGGTCGTCGCTGGAGCCGACCTGGCTGGCGAGGTCGGCGCCCTCCATGGCGGGGCCCGAGCGGGCGAGCTGGACGAGGGCCTCGTCGGAGACTGAGGGGTCGTCGCAGAGGACGCCGGTGAGGGCGCCGTGGGTTCTGATCAGGCGGGTCAGGGCGCGGGTGTCGACGCCCTCGAGGGCGAGGACACCGGCGTCGCGGAGATAGGCGTCGAGGGAGTCGGAGGCGCGGTAGTTGGAGTGCCTGCGGGCGAGCTCGTGGACGACGAAGCCCTTGACGCTGACGCAGGCGGACTCGAGGTCTTCGGGGTTGACGCCTGTGTTTCCGATGAGGGGGGCGGTCTCGACGAGGATCTGGCCGGTGTAGGAGGGGTCGGTGAGGGACTCCTGGTAGCCGGCCATGGCGGTGTTGAAAACGACCTCGCCTGTGGACTGGAGGCCCTGGTTGGTCGCGCCGAAGGCGCGTCCACGGAACAACGATCCGTCGGCCAGGGCGAGGCGTCCTGTGCGGGTCGGGGCGGGCTCGGTCGGGCGTTGGGTGTTCACTGGGTAGAGTCTAGCGCACGGATGAGCGACACGTTCCTTTTCCAGGGTGATGAGCGCGACCCGGCGCTTGGCGAGGGTGAGACGTACGTGCGCGTCGCGGTCGAGCGGGGGATCGACTCGGGGGACGCGGGGCTGACGTACCGGGCGGGGCAGGTCTGCGTCGGGGACCGGGTGGAGGTCCCGCTGGGTCGGGGCGACACGAAGACGGGCGGGTTTGTGATCGAGGTGGGCGGGGCGGACCTGCTGGGCCAGATCGATCCGCGGAAGATCAAGCGGATCCTGGGCGTGAGCGGGTCTCGGTTGCCCGGGGCGCTGGTGGAGCTGGCGCGCTGGATGAGCGGGTACTACGTGTGCCCGCTGGGGATGGTGCTGGCGACGATGATGCCCGCGGCGGTGAAGGCCGGGACGGGGCGGCGGACGCGGGTGCTCGTCGAGCCATCGGGCGGGCTGGCGGGGCTGGGCGAGCGGGTGAAGGCGGGCGAGGTTGAGGGGCTGAAGGCGACCCGGACGGTGCTGGCCGCGTGCGAGGCGCTCGAGGCGTTCGCGCCGGGGCGGTACCCGATCGACGCGAAGGAGCTGGCGCGTGAGCTGGGGGCGAGCAACGCGGGGCCGGTGAACAAACTTGTCAGCGCCGGCGTGCTGCGCGAGGTTGAGGTCAGCGTCGTGCGGGCGCCCGAGGCGTTCTGGGACGAGCGCCGGGTGGAGGCGGCCCGGCCCAGGCCCGAGCTGACGGAGGACCAGTCACGCTGTGTGGAGGGGATCTCGGGCGCGCTCGATGCGTTCGGGGTGCACCTGCTGCGGGGGGTGACGGGCTCGGGCAAGACGGAGGTGTACCTGCGGGTGATCGAGCGGGTGCTGGAGGCGGGGAAGAGCGCGATCGTGCTGACGCCCGAGATCGCGCTGACGCCGCAGAC
>JAJDDH010000047.1 GCA_029260415.1 Phycisphaerales bacterium
CCATTCTGGGTGGAAACAACACAGTGCTGAACGCCGTGAATAATCAAGGCCAGGTCGTCGGCTATTCATACAATTCAGGAGGCGGCCAGCAGTTAGCCATACTCTGGGAAAATGGAGAAGTGACCAACCTCACCCCTGTACTGGATGCGGTGGACAGCCGCCCGGCGGACATCAACGACCAGGGGCAGATCACAGGCTGGATGGGAGACTCCATCCTGGTCCAACGCGCGTTCATCCTTGCGGGGGATGAGGTAGTGAGATTACCCCCGATCGCCGGGGGCACGACCTCCCGGGGCATCGCGATCAACAACCAAGGCCACATTGTTGGCGAGGGCGGATTCGAGATGC
Organism: Phycisphaerales bacterium; assembly: GCA_029260415.1. GTDB lineage: Bacteria > Planctomycetota > Phycisphaerae > Phycisphaerales > UBA1924 > JAJRXR01. The sequence continues at coordinate 349 of JAJDDH010000047.1, forward strand.
CCGATGGACAGATCGTCTCGCGGAGCTTTTTCTGGAATGGGCATAGCATGATCGACTTGGGTACAAGGCAGGGGAACATTCATACAGATGTGATCGACCTCAACGACCTGGGCCAGATCGTCGGTGGGACATCGGGGACCTATCTTGATTATTGCATCTGGCTACAGGGTCGCATGATCAGCCTGAATGATCTCCTGCCCCCGGAACTGGCGGCGCAGGTTCCCGCGCCTCGAGCCATCAACAACCAAGGCGAGATCGCGGTCGACTCCGGCGGGCTACCGTTCATTCTGCGTCCCGTCGATCCGCCCGTGGGTGACATTGACAAGAATTGCGTTGTCGACGTGACGGACCTGCTACTACTCCTGAGGGAATGGGGGACGAAAGGCTCCTACGCCAACATCGCTGGCGACAGCGACGTCAATGTCACAGACTTGCTTGAACTCCTTAGTCACTGGGGTGAGAACCATTCAGTGGATTAAACGCGGTAGCGCGTTACGCCGGACCTGAGGAGTCTTTGACGAAGGTCCGGGTATGAGAATCGGCAAGAACACGCGATCAACCACGAACCTTTCTCGCTTCGCTCGACAGGTCCGGCGTGACGTGATTGATGAATGCAATGAGTTGAAGCTCACCCCACGCGGCGCAAGGGCATCATGATCTCATCGAGCTTCTTCAGGGCCGCCCGGATGGCGTACTTGTCGCCCTTCTTCAGCTTCTTGTTGAGCTTGGCCAGGGCCTTCATGATCTGATCGACGGTTCGAGGCGGCATGAGCTTGCCGTTGAACTCGAGCCACTTGGTCACATCGTGCAGGACACCCTCGGCGTGGTTGCGCAGGTCGGCCATCTCGAAACGGATCTCGGCCTTCTCGTCGCAGACCACGGCGATTTTCTTCCTCCGCTCGATCTGGTTCTTGTCCAGCCCGACCCCGCCAGTAATGGTGATGTTCTGGCCTTTACCGGAGTCCACATCGGTGGCCCCTACCTTGAGGATGCCGTTGGCATCGATGGCGAACTCGACCTCGATCTGCGGGCGACCACGCGGCGCGGGGGCGAGCCCGCCCAGGTCGAACATGCCCAGCGGGCGGTTGTCCTTGGCAAACTCACGCTCGCCCTGCAGGACGTGGATCTGCACGCTGGTCTGGTTGTCCGCGGCGGTCGAGAAGGTCTCCTTCTTGCTCGTCGGGATGGTCGTGTTGCGCTCGATGAGCTTGGTCATCACGCCGCCCAGAGTTTCCACGCCCAGCGAGAGCGGGGTCACGTCGAGCAGCAGGACGTCCTTGACGTCACCGGCGAGCACGCCGCCCTGGATCGCGGCGCCGATGGCGACAACCTCGTCCGGGTTGACGCTCTTGTTGGCGTCCTTGCCGAAGATCTCCTTGACCATCGCCTGCACCCTGGGCATGCGGCTCGAGCCACCGACGAGCACGATCTCGTCGATCTTGGAGCGGTCGAGCTTGGCGTCCTTGAGCGCCGACTCGCACGGGCCGGCCAGGCGCTTGAACAGGTCGGCGCACAGGTCTTCGAACTTGGCCCGGGTGAGCGTGATCTGGAGGTGCTTGGGGCCCTCGTTGGTCGCCGTGATGAACGGCAGGTTGATCGTCGTCTCTTGCGACTGGCTCAGCTCGATCTTGGCTTTCTCCGCGGCCTCCTTGAGGCGCTGCATGGCCATCGCGTCCGTCGAGAGGTCGATGCCCTCCTTGGACTTGAACTCGGTGGAGAGGAAGTCGATGAGGCGCTGGTCCCAGTCGTCGCCGCCCAGGTGGGTGTCGCCGTTGGTGGAGAGCACCTCGAAGACGCCGTCACCGACATCGAGGATGGAGACGTCGAACGTACCACCACCCAAATCGAAGACCGCGATTTTTTCGTTGGACTTCTTCTCGAGCCCGTACGCGAGGGCCGCGGCGGTAGGCTCGTTGATGATGCGCTCGACCTTCAGGCCCGCGATCTCGCCCGCGTCCTTGGTCGCCTGGCGCTGGGAGTCGTTGAAGTATGCCGGGACGGTGATGACCGCCTTCTCGACGCTCTCGCCCAGGTAGTCCTCGGCGACCTTCTTGAGCTCCTGCAGGATGAACGCGGAGATCTGCTGGGGCGTGTACTCGCTGCCGCGGGCCTTGACCTTGACGAAGTCTTCCTGCCCGCCCGTGATCTCGTAGGGGATCAGCTTCTCTTCGGAGCCGACCTCTTTGTGACGCCGACCCATGAAGCGCTTGATCGAGGAGATCGTGTTCGTGGGGTTGGTGACCTGCTGGTGCTTGGCGGGCTGGCCGACCAGGCGCTCGCCCTTGTCGGTGAAGCTGACGACCGAGGGGGTCGTGCGGTTGCCCGACGAGTTGATGAGGACCTTGGGCTGGTCGCCCTCCATGACGGCGACGACGGAGTTGGTCGTCCCCAGGTCGATGCCGATGATCTTGTTGGACATGTGTGCCTCCGATGCTGGCCCACCGGGGCCTTGGCCCGGGGTGGGTCTGATTGATGTCTGCACAGGTCGTATTGCAAGCCCGATGCCAACGGGAGGGACCGGGCGCCCCCTCGATCGCTCGGTTCAGCCCCGCAAATCGGCATCCGGGGGCCTCCAGAGGCCCGGGGCCTGCCGATCTGGCAGGGGCCTACCGCCCGGGGGGCCTCAGGTGCTTGCGGCTGCCCACCCGGAAGGCGGTCAGCATCCCGAGCACAAGGGCCACGTGGTCCACGCCGACGCGGGTCAGCAGGCTATTGCGGATCGCGATCCAGGAGTCGTACGCCGGGCGGTTCCAGGCGTGGGCGTAGGCCAGCCAGGTCGCGGGGTAGATGACCGAGGCGTAGAGCAGCAGCGTCAGCCCCGCGGCACCGACGCCCAGGGCCAGGCTCCCCACTCTCGCGGCCCGGATGGTCGCCAGCCCGATGACCAGCCCGGCGGGCCAGACGAGCAGGTCCATCCGGTTCTCCGCGAGCCAGGCCAGTGGGAGCCAGACCGCCGCGAGTCCGAGCGCGGTCCCCAGCAGCACCGCCCAGCCTCGAAGGGCGGAACGCGTCACCTCGCGCTCGGGCTCGGGCAACGGCGCGGGGTCGATCGCGGGTCGGTCCAGATCCAGCTCCGCCGCGATGGGGTCCAGGCGCACGTCGCGCGCGGGGGCGTCCGCCTGGCCCTTGGAGTGGCGCGGCGTGTACGTCCCGATGTCGTGCAGGTAGCTGGTCACCGCGTCGCGCACGTCCGGGGTCCAATCGAGCCCGAGCTCGGTGTACGCGCGCTCCAGCTCGCCCAATGGGTCGGCGACCATGTCCTGGAAGCGCACGCGCGCGACCCGTGCTTCCGTCGTCTTCGACTGGGCCGCGAATCGGGCGACCGAGTCGGTGTACTCGTGGATGAGGTACTCGCGGGTCTCGGCCGCCGGCGCGGGGTCCTGCAGGGCGTAGATCGGCTCCAGGCGCTCGTGCATCGCGACGTTGGAGCGGAGCACCGCCTCCGGGTCGCGCCCGATGTGGATGAAGCGGACCCGCTCGGCGCCGAGCAGCTCGACGAGGCGATCGATGCGCGCCAGGTGACTCGGGCTCTTGAGCAGGATGGGGCGGGACGGGTTGGCCCGGGAGAGCTTCCAGAGGAACGCCGCCATGGACCAGCGCCAGCTGCGGAGTTCCCTGGGCGTCAGCCCCTCGAGCGTGTGGTAGCGGGCCCAGTGCGCGCGCCGCTGGGGGAAGACGAAGCGCCCGGGCAGCGAGGACGCGAGCGTCCAGTTGCACGCGGCGAAGTCGTCCTCGCCGGGCCAGTCCGGGCCGAAGGGGACGTCGTCGTGCGGGCGGGTGTTGGGAACGAACGGGATGAGCAGCGCGCGGAGGACGGTCCACGAGAGCCAGAAGCCCTGGGGCGCGACGCAGTGCCTCCAGCGGGGCGTCACGAACCGCTCGTCGCACGAGAGCAGGTTGTGCAGGTGCGTCGTCCCCGAGCGGAAGTAGCCCAGCACGATCACCACGCCCGGGGGGTGGTCAAAGCTGGGCGCCTCGCCCCGGAACCTCATCCGGAGCACCGGGGCCAGGATCAGTCGCTCGGGGAGGGTGATCAGCAAGCCGCACACGCTTGAGAACAGCGCCCAGATGAGTCGGACCCAGTAGCGGGGCGGGACGCGCCAGCGGGCGTCGCGGAGCATCCGCAGCCAGAGCTCGGGGGGGGCGAAGCCGTTGAAGTGCCCGACGGGGGGCGCGATCGGGGACCGGCGGGGGCGGGGCTCTGGCTGTGGGAGGGGTTGTTGGCTGTGCTGGGGCATGACGCGGGGCGGAGGATACCCCCGGGGGCTTGCTCTCTCCGGCTGGCGCCCTAATACTTTCAATAATCTCTGAAAGTTCGGTCCTCACCCGGAGCCGCCATGACCGCCTCCCCCACCGCCCCCCCCACCGCTTTGCCTGCACCCGACACCAGACCCCTGGGGACGGATCCGCGCCTGGACGCGATCCGCGACAAGGCCCTGAGCGGGAAGCGTCTCTCGCTCGACGACGGGATGGTGTTGTACGAGACGCCCGACGTGTGGGGCGTGTGCGAGATCGCCGACGCGGTGCGGCGCACGCTCCACGGCGACGTGGCCTATTTCAACATCAACCGCCACCTGAACTACTCCAACGTCTGCGCGCTGAGCTGCAAGTTCTGCGAGTTCTTCCGCAAGAAGGACGACGAGGGCGCGTACACGCACGACATGGAGTCGGTCGCCGCGGAGGCGCGCAAGGCGATCGCGAACGGCGCGACGGAGATGCACATCGTCGGCGGGCTCCAGCCCTACCTGCCCTGGGAGTACTACCCGGAGATGATGCGCACGATCCGCGACATCGCGGCCGACGCGGGATCGCAGCTGAACATCAAGGCGTTCACTGCAGTGGAGATCGTGCACCTGGCAAAGATCGCCAAGCAGTACAAGAAGTCCGACCGACAGGCGGGCATCCGCTGGGTGCTGCAAGAGCTCAAGGACGCGGGACTCGGGTCACTGCCCGGGGGCGGCGCGGAAGTGTTTGACGACCGCGTCCATGACGAGACGCACCGGAGCAAGATCCGTTCGGACGAGTGGCTGGATGTGCATCTGGTGGCGCACGAGCTGGGGCTCAACACGAACGCGACCATTCTGTATGGGCACATCGACCAGCGGCGCGAGCGCCTGGTGCACATGGAGATCCTCCGCCGGGCGCAGGACGGCGCGCTGGCGAGGCTGGGCTACGAGGGCGACCCCGCAGATTTCGTCGAGGCGGGCCTCCCCGCGACCGAGGGCATCAGCGCCCCGCCCATCACGCTCACCCGCGAGGGTGTGGAGCAGCCGACCGCGGCCATGAGCGACCGCGGCGGGTACTTCCAGACCATCATCCCGCTCCCGTTCTTTCCCGACGGCAGCGAGCTGGAGCACCTCTACGGCCCGAGCGGGCTCGAGAACCTGCGCACGCTCGCGATCGCCCGCCTGATGCTGGACAATTTCCCGCACGTCAAGGCGTTCTGGATCATGCAGACGCTGGCGATGGCGCAGCACATGCTCCAGTGCGGCGCCGACGACA
>JAJDDH010000048.1 GCA_029260415.1 Phycisphaerales bacterium
TCGATACCATTGCCTTCAACGTAGGCACCCGAAATCACAATCACCATTGCCGTCACCATACAGATCACCACCGTATCAATAAATGGCCCCAGCATACCTACCATTCCTTGGCTAACAGGCACATCGGTCCTAACCGCGCTATGTGCAATAGCTGATGAGCCTAAACCGGCTTCATTTGAGAACGTTGCACGTTGCACACCCATTAACAACGCCCCCATTAAAGCACCAATGCCCGCTTGCGGATAAAGCGCCATCTCGAAGATAGTCTGCATGGCCTGAGGAATTTCGGTGTAATGAATACCAATTACAACAAACCCCGCTGCAATATATACAACCGCCATCACAGGAACTACTTTACTGGCAACAGCGGCAATCCATTTAATTCCACCAATGATGACTACTCCGACGAGTAACGCCATAAACAGGCCAAACAACCAACCTTTATCCGCCAAGAAGCCACTTTGACCTCCCGTCACCACTAACGCTTGCTGGTAAGCCTGGTTCGCTTGAAATAATGCACCTGCGCCGACGGTACCACCAACACAACAGATAGCAAAAAGACCCGCCATAAATCGACCTGTACGCGGCTTATTTAATTTATCAAAGCCAGCGCGCAAATAATACATGGGCCCACCGGATATAGCTGTTGGGTCACTCTTAGAACCATGCTGGCGATATTTAACGCCCAATGTCACTTCAACAAACTTAGTCGACATGCCAAACAAGCCCATGATGGCCATCCAGAATGCAGCACCAGGTCCGCCCACTGATATTGCGACGGCTACACCAGCAATATTACCTAAACCGACGGTGCCTGACAGCGACGTCATCAATGCTTGAAAACGATTGATCTGCCCTTCTGCATTTTTATTGTCATATTTACCACGCAAAACTTCAATCGCATGCCAGAAATAACGAATATTGATAAAACCCAGATAAAAGGTAAAAAACAAGGCAGCAATAACAAGCCACACCAAGACAATCTTAATGTCTAAGTTCACGACAGTGATACTGTAAAAAATAACTGATGCGACAGCATTTGATACCGGTTCAAAAGCTGTGTCGATGGTTTTATCAATTTGCACGATAAACGTTTCTCCCCAATCCTTGGATACACTGCCTGAACCAATATAGTTGATAATCAGTGCAGTGAAATTTATTTCATTTTTTCTAGCCTGGGCATTATGCTGGAATTTAACCGCCAGACTGTCATAAATAGGCGTTAAATATATCTGTTAAAGCTTATTAAAGTCTTGTCACAATATGATTAACTGACAAAACTGCCTATTTTGCCATATTTTCTTTATCTATTCATTTTAATGGACGTGATAATTACAACACTTAGCGTAATAATCTCACTGATAAATCATCAAATCGTAACAACGCTTTCTATGAAAAAAACCTTTTTAATTATTTTTTCTTTACTCTGCTTGCTGTCTCAAATGACGCTAGCGACGCAGGTTTATCGTGTTGTGGATGAGCAAGGTCGGGTTTCTTATTCCGATCAACCTTCCGTGGGTTCACATGCTTTAGACGTGTCGATAAAAATACCGAATCGGCAACTTCATCGCGTTAAAAATGTTTACGACGGCGATACCATCATCCTTGAAAATGGTGATCGGGTTCGTTTGCTGGGCATTAACACGCCTGAAATTGATGGTCGTTTTCGTCAAGACGAACCCGGCGGAATCGCAGCCAAAGAATGGTTACAGGATCAATTAAAAGATGGGAAAGTGTTTTTGGAATACGACAAAGAAAAACAAGATCACTACCAACGTTCACTGGCACATTTACATCTACCCGATGGCAAACACCTTAATGTTAAATTAGTTGAGAATGGATTAGCTACTGTCAGCATCATTCCTCCCAATTTACGTCATTCAAAAACACTTGTTCGCGCACAACAAAAAGCAGAAAAAGAAAGGCTAGGTATTTGGTCTATGCCACGATACCAACCTCACCCTTTAAGTCAAATTGCTCAAAATAACAAAGGATGGCAGCGCTTTATTGGCACGCCCAAATCCATTAAAACCAGCCGAAAATATACGCGTCTAATTTTCAATGAGCAGTTCAATATACGCATTGCAAACGACAATCTATCGTTGTTCCCCGGTTTAAAAACCTATTTAGGCAAATCTGTAGAAGTTCGTGGCTGGGTGTCGCGCACTAAGCAAAAATACTCAATGCACATTCAGCATCCCAGCGCTTTGATTGTGAAATAATTTAGAAACTGTCATAGCGCGAACGTTTGCGCCATTGAATTTTAGGAATCACCAAACCTAAAAACAAGCCTGAAAATAGCACTAATGCACCAGCTATAAACCAATCTCTTTGCTTGTCACTTTTCAACATTTTATTTTCTTCTGATAGTGTACTTATTTGCGTTTCTTGTTCAGACAAATCCTGCGATAGCTCATCATTTCGCTGATCAATAGCCAGTACATTAGCCGCAATACTTTTGATATTTGTTAACTCATCTTGCAAATTATCATTTTCACGTTCGAGCGCCATTATGCGTTCTATCGCATCATTATAGGTGTTTTTTATCGCATTTACGCGAACCCTTAAACTACCTTCAGTTACCTTTGCTAACTGACCACTTAAACTCTCTAATTGATTTCGCGCAGCAGGTTCTCGCATCAAGTAACGATTCAATACCCAACCTTCGGTTCCACCAGACGTTTGTACTCTTGAGTAGCCGTTATCCTCATCTCGTTCTAGAACCGTTAGTGTCGCGCCACTTTTGACCATACGTT
>JAJDDH010000049.1 GCA_029260415.1 Phycisphaerales bacterium
GGCGCCATGCTCAGCACCGACTCCTGCGTCAGCACGCCCTCGACGATCGGCGCGAGCGACTCCGCCCGCGCGTGCTCGAGGAAGATCGTCCGCACGCCCAGTTCGCTTGGCTCGACGGCGACGCTGTCCATTGTCGAGATCAGCGTCATCGCCTGCTCGACCCGCTCCCGCGAGCCCGCGACGACGATTGAGTTGCTCCGCGACTCCGACGTGACGCTCGGTCTTGGCTCCGAGGGCCTGGCCCCCACCGCCAGCGCCTGCTGCAACGCCCGCGCGACCGAGTCCGCGTCGCCCTCTTTGAGCGTGAAGACCCGAACCTCCACACCCCCGCCCGAAGCGGGCTGGTCGAGTGTCGCGATCAGCTCGCCCGCCATGTCCATCAGCGCGCTGGGCGCACTGACGACGATGCGCGAGTTCTGCCCGTCCGCCTCGAGCGCGGGCCTGGGCAGCGAGAGCCCCGCCCGCTCCGCCCGGGCCAGCGCCTCGGGCCAGCGCGAGCGATCGCTCAGCAGCGACTGCACCGTCCGCGACACCGTCTGCGCGTCGGCGTGCACGATCTCGAACGAGCGCACCTCCACCAGCGGCATCGCGACCGTCCGGTCGTCGTGCTCCTGCAGCAGCGACACGGCGCGGGCGACCTGCTCGTCGGTCCCGATCACCACGATGCTGCCCGACGCCCCCTCGGGCGTCAGCTCCAGCGGGCGCCGTCCCTGGGGCATCGTCGCCTCGATGATGTCCCGCACCGTCTGCGCCAGGCGGACCGGGTCGCCCTTGGCCGGCGAGAACGTCACGACCGATCGACCGGGGTCCTCGCCCTCCTGGTCGAGCCGGTCGATGAGCGTGCGCGCCAGCTCGATCGTCGAACCCGGTCCCGAAACGATCAGGCTGTTGGTCCGTCCCTCCGCCTCGACGCGGATCTTGGGCGCCGTGGGCATCTGCCCGCGGCTGTACCGAAGCTGCAGCGCCAGCACCCGTGGGTCGGTCTGCTGCTGATCGACGAGCAATCGCTCGACCGTGGACGCGATGGATCGCGCGTCGGCGTGTTCAAGCGCGAACGTCTCGACCGCGGGTTTCTCAGGGTCGAACGGCTGCACGTCCAGCGACTCGATGAGCCCCTCGATCTTCTTCAGGTCCGCCTCGGCGCCCGAGAGCAGCAGCGCGTTGGACCCCGCCGCCGCGATCACGCTCACCGGTCCGCCCGAGGGCAGCTCGATCGTCGGGATCGCCTGGTTGATCGTCTGCGCCACCGCGCCCGCCTCGGCGTACGTCAGCGGCGACACCCGGATGACCGCCCGCCCCACGCTCGCGGCCTGCGTGTCGAGCGCGTTGATCAGCTGCTCGGCGATATCGAGAATGCTCTCGGGCGCCGAGATGATCAGCGTGTTGCTGGCGCCGTCCGACGCGACGTCCAGCAGCGTGTCGGGCTCGCCGATGATCGCCTGATCGCCCGAGAGCTGCTGCTCACGCAGGCGCGTCGCCAGCAACCCCTCAAGCAGCGGCGCCAGCCGCTCCGCCCGCGCGTGCTCCAGGGCGTACATCTTGAGCCCGGTCGTCGGGCGATTCGCGCCCCCATCGACCTCGGCAAGCACCGACTCGATGCGTTCGAACACGTCGCTCGGGCCCGAGACGATCAGCGTCCGGCTCGCGGGCTCGGTGCTGACGGTCACGGGCGCCTGCCCGGTCGCCGCGAGGGCGCCGCTGGCCGCCAGATCGCGGATGGTCCGTTCGACCGCCGCCAGATCGGCCCGCGCGACGCGGTATGTCCGGAGCTCGACGTCAGCGCCCAGGCTGGCCTTGTCGAGCTGCTCGACGATCTGCTCGAACCCCGCGAGGCGTTCGGTCGGCGCGTCCACGATCAGCGAGTTCGTCGCCCGGTCCGCCCGGACGAAGATCTCCTTGGGAAGCTGCAGATCGGGGCGGGCCCGCCCGCGTGAGTCCCGCGGCATCGGGGGCTCGGGGTACATCTCGTCGATCGTGCGTGCCAGCTCCTCCGCCCGCGCCACGCGCAGCGGGAAGATCCGGATCTGGCGGGCGGAGGCGTCAAACGACTGCGCGTCGTTGAGCTCGGAGATGATCGACTCGATCTCGGGCAGCACGTCGGGGTGCGCCGAGATAATCAGCGTGTTGGTCGCCGGGTCCGCCTGGATGTTCACGGGCTTGAGCGTCCGCTCATCGACGGGTCGCTGTGCATACGACCGGTTGAGCACCTGCGCCAGGTTGCCCGCCTCGGTCGAGCGGAGCCTGAGGATCCGCAGCGGCGGGCGGTCGCCCGTCTGCTGGGCGTCGAGCGAGCGGACGAGCTGCTCGATGATGGCGAACTGGTCGGGCTGGGCCGCGACCATGATGGAGTTGGTCGTCTCGATGGGCTCGAAGACCGGGCGCGGGCCGCCGCCGATGCGGAGCGAGTCGGTCGCATCGACGAGTTCTTCCAGGAACCCGATGACCTCGCCCACGGGCGCCAGCTGCAGCTCGATCAGACGCACCTCGCGGGCGCTGCCGATCTGGTCCTGCAGCTCGTCGAGGATGCCCATGAACCGGACCATCGCGTTCTCGTCCGCGACGACCTCGAGGGTGTTCGTCTCGTCGTTGACGGAGATGTCCACGCCCCCCGCGCCCGGGATGTTGGCGACCTGCGAGTCGTAGATCACCATCGCCCGGTCGCGGATCACCGACGCCTGCGCGTTGGCGATGGGCACGATGCGCAGTCCCCGCTCGATGGGCGCCGCCTCGAGCGACTGCAGCACCTGCTCGACCTTGGCGAACGTCACCTCGTCGCCCGCGACGATCAGCGTCGAGCTGGCCGGCTCGGTCTCGATGACCACCTGGACCTTCGCCTTACCCGCCTGCGCCGGTCCCGCGAGCGTGCCCTGGCGAGCCAGGCCCGAGAGCATCCGCGCCACCGCGTTCAGGTCCGCCTCGACCACCCGGTACGTCCGCAGCTCCGCGACCGGGGGGACCTCCACCCGATCGAGCTTCTCGGCCAGCTCTTCCAGCGATTCGCGCCGGTCCGCGACCGCGTCGATGATCAGGCTGTTGCTCGACGGATCCGCGCTGACCGTGACCTCCTTCTGCTCCTGCAGCCAGGGCATCGGGCGGTTGTACCGGTCCCTGGGCATCGGGGGCAGCGGATACAGCTTGTCCATCGCCTGCGCCACGTCCACCGCCCGCGCCACCTTCAGCGGGAACAGGAACGTGATCCGCTCTGGCTCGTCGGTGTCGGTGTTGAGCTCATCGACGAACCCGCGGATATCAGCGAGCAGCTCCTCGTGGGCCGCAACGATCAGGGTGTTCGTCGTGCCGTCAGCGCGGACCTCGACCGGGCGGGCCAGGCGGTCCGCCGAGGGACGCTTGTTGTACTGCTGCTGGAGCATCGACGCGATGTTCAGCGCGTCGGCGGTCCGCAACTGCAGCAACCGCAGCGGCGGCAGATCGCTGGGCTCGATCTTGTCGAGCCTCCGCACGTAGTCCGCGATGACCCGGTGCTGCAGGTCCTCGGCCGTCACCATGATCGAGTTCGTCCGCTCGATCACCCGCAGCGTCGGCTCGGGCGCCTCGCGCCCGGGGTCCACCGGGTCGCCCGAGGCCAGGAACTCGCGCAGCGTCTCCACGATCCCCGCCGCGTCCACCTGCTGCAGATCGAT
>JAJDDH010000050.1 GCA_029260415.1 Phycisphaerales bacterium
CGGCGGGTTCAACGCGGACTTCGACGGCGACCAGATGGCTGTCCACCTCCCGCTCAGCGTCGAGGCCCAGGCCGAGGCGCACGTGCTCATGCTCTCGCCGCACAACATCTTCTCGCCCGCCAACGGCGACCCGATCATCTCCGCGTCGCAGGACATCGTCATGGGCGTCTACTTCATGACGGTCATGCGCGACCAGGGCGTGCCCGACGACAAGCTGCACGTCTTCAAGGACCGCCAGGAGGCGATCCTCGCCCACGACCAGGGCATCATCGACATCCACGACCGGATCGTCGTCCGCCTCGAAGGCTTCACCGAGGTCGTCAACAAGGAGCGCGGCCCGGTCGAGCCCATGCCCGAGAACAAGCGCATCATCACCACCGTGGGACGCGTCCTGTTCAGCGACGTCATCTTCCCCGGGATGCCGTTCTACAACTGCGCCATCGGCAAGAAGGGCTGCGCCCGCGTCATCGACGACACGTTCGATTACTGCGGTCGCCCCGCCACCATCGACCTGCTCGACCGCATGAAGGAGACGGGCTTCAAGCACTCCACCATCGCGGGCCTGAGCTTCGGTGTGACGGACCTCCGCATCCCCGAGAAGAAGCAGGAGCTGCTCGACGAGGCCCAGAAGAAGGTCGACCGTGTCGAGAAGAACTACGACCGGGGCATCATCACGGCTCGTGAGCGCTACAACCAACTGCTCGACATCTGGGCCCACTGCCGCGAAGAGGTGACCAAGGAACTCATCGAAACGCTCAAGCTCGACCGCCGCGACGAGATGGGCAACTACGTCTCCATCGAGAAGGGCGAGGGCAAGCACTTCCTCAACCCCGTCTACCTCATGTCCGACTCGGGCGCGCGTGGTAACGTCAGCCAGATGCAGCAGCTCGCGGGCATGCGAGGCCTGATGGCCAAGCCCAGCGGCGAGATCATCGAGACCCCCATCCGCGCCAACTTCCGCGAGGGCCTGTCCATCCTGGAGTACTTCTCCTCGACGCACGGCGCCCGCAAGGGTCTGGCCGACACCGCCCTCAAGACCGCCGACTCGGGCTACCTCACCCGCAAGCTCTGCGACGTCGCCCAGTCCGTCATCGTCGGCGAGTTCGACTGCGGCTCCAAGCGGGGCATCTTCAAGCGCGCCATTTACAAGGGCGAGCAGGTCGATGTGCACCTGTCCGAGCAGATCGTCGGACGCGTCAGCGTCAACAACATCGTCAACCCCGTGACGGACGAGATGATCGTCAAGTCCAACGAGATGATCTCCGCCGAGGCCGCCGAGAAGGTCGAGGAGATCGGCATCGACGCCGTCATGGTCCGCTCCCCGCTGACCAGCGAGAGCCGCTTCGGCTGCTCCGCGCTCGACTACGGCATGGACATGTCCACCGGCAAAATGGTCGAGGACGGCATGGCCATCGGCATCATCGGCGCCCAGTCCATCGGTGAGCCGGGCACCCAGCTCACCATGCGGACCTTCCACACGGGCGGCATCGGCACCCGCACCGTCTCCGAGACCGAGTACCGCGCCCTGGCCGGGGGCACCCTCGAACTCCGCGACTGCAACGAGGTCCCCACCAAGGACGACGACGGCAACGACTGCTTCGTCACCCTCAAGCGCAACGGCGAGATCGTCATCCTCGACGACAAGGGACGCGAGCTCGAGCGTCAGAAGATCGACTACGGCTCCTTCATCTACGTCGCCTCGGGCGAGAAGGTGAAGCGCGGGCAGGTCGTCCTCAAGTGGGACCCGCACCGCACGCCCGTGCTCGCCGAGAAGTCCGGTATCGTCCAGTTCGTCGACATCGAGATCGACAAGACCGTGCGCGAGGAGGACGCCGGGCGTGGGCAGAAGGCCCTCGTCGTCATCGAGCACAAGGGCGACCTGCACCCGCAGATCAACGTCACCGACAAGGACGGCCAGATCCTCGACTTCCACTACCTCCCCGCCAAGGCCCGCCTCGAGGTCAAGGACGGGCAGGAGGTCGTCGCGGGTCAGATGATCGCCCGCCAGCCCCGGGCCGCCTCGGGCTCGCAGGACATCGTCGGCGGTCTGCCCCGCGTGACCGAGATCTTCGAGGCCCGCAAGCCCAAGGACCCCTCCGTCATGGCGGAGATCTCGGGCACCGTCGAGATCCACTCGGACAAGCGCAAGGGCAAGGTCACCATCCGCGTCGTCTCCGACTCGGGCATCGAGAAGGACCACCACGTCCCCAACGACAAGTCCCTGCTCGTGCACACGGGCGACCACATCCAGGCGGGCGACGCCCTGACCGAGGGGCCCCAGGTCCCGCACGACATCCTCCGGATTAAGGGCGAGGAGGCCCTCTGGGCCTACATGCTCGACGAGGTGCAGAACGTCTACCGCGCTCAGGGCGTGGGCATCAACGACAAGCACATCGAGCTGATCCTCTCGTGCATGCTCCGCAAGGTCCGCATCGAGAACATCGGCGACACCGACCTCCTCCCGCACGAGGTCGTGGACAAGTTCGTCTTCCGCACCAAGAACAACGAGATCGCCCAGATGGTGCGCATCTCCGAGGCCGGCGACACCGACCTGCGTGTCGACGAGCTGGTGCACAAGGACGTCGTCAAGGAGGCCAACCTCAAGGCCGAGGGCGAGGGCAAGGAGATCGCCAAGGCCAAGCGGGCCCGCCCCGCGACGGGCCGCACGCTGCTGCTGGGCATCACCAAGGCCTCGCTCCAGAGCGAGTCCTTCCTCTCGGGCGCCTCCTTCCAGGAGACGACCAAGGTGCTCACCGAGGCCTCGCTCCGCGGCGCCGAGGACCACCTCATCGGCCTCAAGGAGAACGTCCTGCTGGGCCACCTGATCCCCGCGGGCACGGGTTTCCGCAAGTACCAGGACATCCGCGTCAAGCCCCTAGTCGAGCTCGAGTCCTGCGAAGCGATGAGCGACGACGACATGCTCGCCGAGGCGGCCGAGTCCGCCGAGGCCCTGGGCGCCGATCCCTCCAACACCACCATCGGCGCCCCCAGCGTCGAGATCCGCGACGTCATCGTGGGCGAACAACCCGCCGGCGCCAGCAGCTCCGACAACTGATCGCCCCAACAACACGCAGCGCACGCGGGCGGGCCCCACCGGGCTCGCCCGCTTTCATTTTCGTTCGGCGCTCGACTCGACGCCCCGGATCTGGCTCGTGCTCATCACGGGCAGCGAGGCCTTCCCCGTCCGCAACGCCACCCTGATGTACGGGCGACACGTGCCGCAGCCCGTGGCGCAGCGTGTCCGGGCCGCGAGCGCTTCGATCAGGTCGTCCTCGCTGAGTTCTCGCTGCGGGTCGAGGCGTTGGGCCAGATCGATCAGCTCCTGGAACGTCACGCAGTTGCAGACGCACCGGGTGACGCTCACCGTGACCACCGCTCCCAGTCGGGCACGTAGTGCGGCCCGTTCTCGATCCCGACCGACCCCAGCGCGTGCTCTGGCAGGACCATCCAGCCGCCCTCGCCCCCGGTCGCCCTGGCCGAGCCATCGGCCCGCACCATGACGGTCGACCCGGGCCCGCCCGAGCGCGGGCGGGCGTGCCTGAAGCTGGTGGTGGGGGAGTAGTTCTTGAACCAGCCCCACGCCGTGAATGTTTTGGGCGGGTCGAGCAGCGCGCTGTTGCGCAGGGCGCCCTGGAAGATCATCGTGTCGCCCACGACGAACAACGCGTCGGCCCGGCGCACGCCCGAGAGACGCAGCCACCGCTTGGCGCCCAGCCCGGTATAGCCCGTGGTGGAGGGCGCCAGCCCGTACCCGTTGTAGCCGTAGGTGCTGGTCACCTGATCGACCGACGACTGGTTCAGGTACGAATCCGCCGGCTGCTCCGGGCACTCGTACACCGATCCGTCATGCAACGCGCTGGCCAGGTAGGGCGAGAGCACGCCCCGCGACGGATCGATCCGCTTGGTCACGTCGTCCTCGGCGCCCCACCAGTAGGCAAGAGCGCCGTGGCCGCGGGCCTTGAACGGTGCCGCCCGGTCGTCAAAGTCCCCCGCGTACATCGACCACGCGAGCCCGATCTGACGCACGTTCGCCAGGCACCGGGTCGTCCGCGCCGTGGTCCGGGCGCGACCCAGCGCGGGCAGCAGGATCGCGATGAGCAGCGCGATGATCGCGATCACCACCAGCAGCTCGATCAGCGTGAACCCGCGATGACGTTGCGTTGGCGTCCCTGCCCCGATCATTCGCCCTCCCGCCCGGCGTTGTCCGCCAGGTATCGGCGGCGCAGCGCCTCGAGCTTCGATTCCAGGGTCAATCCCTCGGGCCTCGTGACCGCGGGTCCCGCAGCCCCGGCGTACCCCGCCCGCGCCAGACCTTCGGGCCCGACGGAGAACAACGCGTTGCCCACGATCGCGGCGGTCGAGCCGTAGCCCGAGACCGAGTCGATCACAAACCCCGCGCTCCCCGGGAGTACGTTCAGATCGATCAGACGCATCTCGTCGTACGTCTCGAACGTGGACGACTGGGTCTCATGCGCTGAGATGGTCCCGACGTACAGCTGGCTCACGCCCGGCGCCCGCCGATGGATGGGCTGGTGGCTCCAGCCCCCGACGGCCAGGTACTCGCCCGGGTCGAGCTCGCCGTTCTCGTTGGCGTCGTCCCAGGTGTCGATGGCCGAGTCCCAGAGCAGCTCGCCGAACGAGCCGTGGTCCTTGAACAGCTGCACGCTGGGGCGGGATCCGAAGTCGTCCTCGCCGTCGGGGAACAGACCCGTCGAGAGCGCGATCCGCCCGCCGCTCACCGGGATGGGGATCGAGCTGGTCCGGTTGCACGGCGCCGACCACACGAGCTGCCCCGTCTGCGCGTTCACCTTCAGCAGCAGCGACGAGAGCTGGTCGCCGTAGAACTCGTACGTGGCGCCGTACACGAACCCGCCCGCGACGCTGAGGCCCCCAAAGAACCCCTGCTTGACCGCCCCGGGCGCACTCACGCTCCACAGCGCGGTCGGCGTGCTCGTGCTCGTCGCGTCAAACGCCTGGATCGCGCCCGACGTGGACTGCAGCACCCCCGCGCTCGCGACGTACACCACGCCATTGGCGTACGCGGGCGTCGCGCCCGACGTCGGCTGCGAGAGGTTCGCCGTCCAGACCACGTCGCCGGGCTGGTACGGGTTCAGCCCCGCGTCGTACGGATCGACGTTGACGCAGATCAGCCG
>JAJDDH010000051.1 GCA_029260415.1 Phycisphaerales bacterium
ATCCTATGGACCAGCCCGCTCCCGATGCAGGGCGAGCTGAACACGGGCGACGAGGAGTACCACCCCGCGCTCTCGCCCGACGGCGCGTCCCTGTTCTTCGCCCGCGGCCCGCTCGGGGGCGGCGCGGACCTGTACTGGTCCCGGCGCTCGCCCGGGGGCTGGTCCGAGCCCGTCGCCCTCGACGCGATCAACACCGACGGCGCCGACGAGATCACCCCCTGGGTCTCGCCCGACGGCGGCTCGCTCGTCTTCGCCACCGACCGACCCGAGGGGCGCGGCGGGTACGACCTCTGGCTCTCGCGATTCGAGAGCGACGCCTGGTCCGCACCCCGACCCCTGCCCGCCAGTGTCAACTCCCCGCACAACGACTACGCCCCGAGCCTCTCGCCTGACGGGCTCTGGCTCTGGTTCGCCTCCAACCGACCCCGCCCCGTTGAGGGCGACGCCGCGCCCGAAGACCCACTCGTCCCCCCGCCCAGCGCGGGCGATTATGACCTGTACCGCTCGGGCTACGCCGGGGCGTCGAGCACCACGCCCACGCGCGTCGCGGCGCTGTGCTCGGAAGGCGATGACGTCGCGCCCGCGTGGTCGCCAGCTGGCGACTTCGTCTACTTCGCCTCCAACCGCGACGGCGGCGCGGGCGGGTTCGATCTCTACCGCGCCCGCGTCATGGACGGCAGCGTGTCGTCCCCCGAACCGCTCGGCGCCCCGATCAACTCCCCCGTGGACGAGCTCGACCCGGCGCTGGGCATGGGCGGGTTCGAGCTGCTCTTTAGCGCCCCAATCGCCGCGAGCGATCAGGACGACCGTCCGGACTTCGATCTGCTGCGATCCGAATCGCGCGAGGTCTTCAGCGTTGTGGATCGCTCCCGCTCGAGCCTGGACTGGGCCAACCTCTGGAACCTGTTCGGCCCATGGCTGCTCTGGCTAACGCTGCTCCTGCTCTTGCTGCTCCTGCTGCTGAAGGTGAAATCCAGCCAGGGCGCCGTCAACCGCTGGCGGAAGCTGGGGCTCTTCGCCCGCTGCCTGCTGCTGAGCGTGCTCATCCACGCGCTGCTGCTCGCGCTGCTGGGCGTGCTGCGGGTCTCGACCGCGATCGGCGATTACCTCGAGGACGGCGCCTCCAAGGTCCGCCTGACCACCTCGGGCGGGTCCGTCTCCTCACAGCTCCGCGGCGGATTCGAGATCGCCTCGACCACGCCCAGCAGCACACCAAGCACGCGGGCCCAGACCAGCACCGCCCCCGCAGAGACGACGCTGGCCCGATCCAGCGCCGACGCAACGAGCATGGATCAGCAGCGGAGTCCGACGCCGCTGCGCGAATCCAGCCAGGCGCCGCGTGTTGCGACCAGCAACGAAGCGTCGCCCGTCACCCCCGATCGCGTCAGCGTGCAGGCGCCCCGCGCCGCCCCAGGCGATGCGACCCAGGAGCAGTCCCCGAGCCAGCTCCACCCGGCGCGGCCGACAGAGATTGCCCGCGCCGAAGCGAGCTCGACCAGCCGGGGCGCAGCCAGCGCGGCCCTCGAACCCGCGACGAACGCGACTCACGCCCAGCGGGCGCCCGTCGCGAGACCCGCATCGGCGACCCCGGCCGAGCGGGTCCTCGCCGAGCGAACCCCGTCAACGCCCGCGTCGCAGCCCCGGACGCAAACCCCCGCATCGCCCGCGGGCGCTCGCACCAGCGAGCAGACGCCGCGCGTCACGGTGCAGCGTGCGGAGGGAGGCGCCCCCCGCGCCGAGCCCGAGGCGTCGGGCGCGGGGGCCCTGACACTCGAGAGCAAAGCGGACCGCAGCGAGCTCGCTCCCGAGTCGGTCGCGGTCGGCCAGCCCGAGAGCGCGTCGAGCGTCGAGTCCACCCAGGCGCCGGTCGCCCGGGCGCAGCGAGCGGAAGCCAGCGGCCTCCGAACCGCGCCCGACGCGGAGCGGGCGAGCCCTGCGGGCGAGGGGGCCCTCGCCAGCGCCGCGGACCAGCGGGCATCGACCACCCCGAAGCCCGCGGGTGTGACGGGCGCCGACGCGCCAGCGCCGTCGAGCCTCGTGGACGCGGCGACGTCAACGCCCCCGCCCAGCGCCCTCGCGAGCCTGGCCGCGACGGACGCTCGAGCGGAATCAGCGCCCCCGATCTCATCGACCGACACGATCGCCAGCGCCAACACAGAGGCTGCGAGGGCGCCGAGCGGTTCAACGCCGATGGCGCAAGCCGAAGCCAACGCCGCGTCCCCGCGCGTTGTCGGTTCGTCGAGCGCCCGCGTCGCGGCGCTCGCCTCTCCCGAGGCTGGAAGCGAAACGCTGACCCGGCTCGATCCCGAGAGGCAGGCGCCCGACACCTCGCCGCTGGCGCTGGCCAGCCCGGGCGACGCGACCGACGCGGTGCGTGTGGACCCGGCAAGCCCCGCGCCCGGGGCGATCGCGCGTGAGGTCACCCTTCCCAACAACTCGGACGTCCGCACGGACCAGCGCGACGAGTCCCAGCCCCGTGTCCGCATCGCAGAAGCGGGTCCGGTCGAACGAGCAGGTCTGACGGAATCGCCAAGCGAATCCGACACGATCGTGCGCACCGACGCGGCGCCCGCAACGATTGACGCCCAACGCACACGTGTCGCTCTGGCGCTGCCGGACGCTCGAACGCCGGACGCGAGCCCGGCGCCCGCAGTCGCGGTCGCGGCAAGTGACCCCAGCACACCGATCCCAGGCGAGTCTGGCCCAGCGTTGGGCGCGACCGAACGCTCCTCGGACGCCCCGCCCGCCGTCGTATCCGGCGCTAGCCCGAGGGCGAGGCCAAATGCGGCCCCGACCGAGCAGGCGGCGCTGGCGATCAGCGCCGCAGACCCGGTCCGCCTCGAACTCGAACGCGCCGCGGCGAACCACCTCGCCGACGCCCGGGCGCCCGACCAGGTCGCGTCGCCCACGCTCAGCCCTGTCCGCTCGCCCGAGTTCCTGCCGCTCGCCCAGCTCGAGACGGCCGCCGCGCCCGAGCGCGAGCCGGATCGCCTGGCGCCGCTGCTCAACGTCGCGCCGTCGCTTACTCAGGCGCGCCCGGACCTGGGCGCCCCGCCCGACGAAGGGCAGCTCGTCACGATCGACGCGGCGCGCAACGCCCAGATCCCCAGCGCCGACAGCGCCGCCCTGGCCGACGCGCGCCCGTTCGATCCCCAGCCGATGGTCTCGAGCCCCGCCCTGCCCGTCCCGCAGCTCGCCTCGGCGCCCATGCCTGTCGTCGCACCCGTCGTCGAGCTCGTCTACCCGCAGCGAGCCCCGGAGATCCGCCAGCGGCTCGTCGAGCGGGGTGGAGGCTCGGAGGAAACCGAGAAGGCCGTCGCCGAGGCGCTCGCGTGGCTCGCGCGCAACCAGAGCCGCGATGGGCGCTGGAGCTCGCGCGGCTTCGAAGAGTGTGGCGGTCGCTCGGGCGACCCCGCGCGCTACGACTTCGACGTCGCGAGCACGGGCCTGGCCCTGCTCTGCTTCTTCGGCGCTGACCACACGCCCGACAAGCCCGGGCCCTACCAGCAGACCGTCGCGACCGGGCTGGCGTGGCTGCTGGCGCGTGAGGGCGAGCCGGGCGACTTTCGCCAGGGCGAGTCGATGTACTCGCAGGGCATCGCGACCATCGCGCTCTGCGAGAGCTACGCGATGACCCGCGACGACCGCCTCATCCCACCCATCGAGCGCGCCATCGCCTACATCACCGGCGCCCGCAACTCCAGCGTCGGAGGCTGGCGGTACGAGCCGGGCCAGGCGGGCGACACCTCCGTGCTCGGCTGGATGGTCATGGCGATGAAGTCCGCCCAGCGCTGCGGCATCGACGTCGATCCCCAGGCCCTGGCCGCGGCGAGCGACTGGCTGGGCCTCGTCATGGACGACCGCTGGGACGGGCGTTACGCCTACCGCCCGGGCATGGACGCGACGCACTCGATGACCGCCGAGGGCATGTTCGTCCACCAGCTGCTCGGGACCGACCGCGCCGACCCCCGCATGAGCGGCTCGGCCCGCTACGTCCTCCAGGAACTCCCCCGATGGGACGCCCAGAGCCCGACCTACGCCTGGTACTACGCGACGCTCGCCCTCTTCCAGCACGGCGGCGGCGCCTGGACCCGCTGGAACCGCGAGGTCTCCCGCGAGCTGGTCCGCGCCCAGCGCGACGACGGCCCCGCCGCGGGCAGCTGGGACCCCACCGACCGCTACGCCCGCATCGGCGGGCGCATCTACCAGACCGCGATCTGCACGCTCAGCCTGGAGGTCTACTACCGCTACCTGCCCATGTACGTGGATGAGCCGGAGGTGGTGGGGGGGGAGTGAGGCGTGCAACGCAAACACGCCCGAGCGTGCTGCCCGGGCGTGTGCCAAAGTGGAGCGAAGGAGATTCGAACTCCTGACCTCATCATTGCGAACGATGCGCTCTACCAACTGAGCTACCGCCCCATCGCATGGGGGCAAGTGTAGTCCGCCGCCCGCGTTGAGTCTCCCGCCCGGGGGGCGCCTCCCGGGCCTCGATTCCGCTCGCCGTCGCTCCAAGACTTCCCCGCCGCAGGAGGGACGCCCATGAGCCGCCAGAACGCCGGGAGATCGACGCTGAGCCTTGCCATGGCTCTGACGCTGCTGGGCGTGCTGAGCATGGTTCTGGCCTCGTGCTCACGCCAGACCAGCCCGAGCGACGACGGGCGGGTTCGGGTGCTGGTGAGCATCCCGCCGCTGGCGGGGTTGGTGGAGGCGCTGCTCCCCGAGGGCGCCCAGGTCCAGACGCTCATCCCCCCGGGCTCGTCGGTGCACTCGTACCAGCTCCGCCCGGACGACCGGGCCCGCGTCGCCGGGGCGGATGTGGGGGTGTTGGTGGGGCTGGGGTTGGCGGGGGGGGCCAGCCCGCTGCTCACGTCGGCCGGTGACCGCCTGATCCGCTTCGACCACGTCGCCGAGCTTGAGGGCGAGGACGCCCACGCCGGGCACGATCACGACCATGATCATGCGCACACCATCGACCCGCACCTCTGGCTGGACCCGGATCTGACGCTCCGCCTGATCGACGAACTGGAGACGCGGCTGTCCTCGCTCGACGGCGTTGATCCGGCGGCGCTGCGTGAGCGATCCGAGGCGCTCCGCGTACGTGTGCGGGAGATGGACGCGGCCTACGCGGCGACGCTCGCGGATCGCAAAGGCCGGGCGATCGTCACCCACCACGACGCGTGGTCGAGGCTCGCGGACCGCTACGGCCTCCGCGTCGCGGCGGTCCTGCGACCCGTCGCCTCGGGCGAGCCCACGCCCGGCGAGATGGCCCGGGCCCGCGAGGCGATCCAGCGCGAGGGCGTGGCAACCATCTTCGTCGAGCCCCAGTTCGACGCCGCCCTCGCCAGGCGCCTGGCTCAGAACGCTGGGGTGAAGGTCGCGGTTCTCGATCCGATCGGCGACGGCGACTGGTTCGCGATGATGCGCGCCAACCTGGACGCCCTCGTGGGCGGCATCCCGGCGTCCGAGCCGAAGCCCCAGGGGCCGTAGACTTGGCTTCGATGCCCGAGGCCCCCAACACCGCCCAACCCGCGATCGAGATGCAGGGCGTCTCGTTCACCTACCCCAGCGCCCCCATGGGCGGCGTCGCCCAGGGCCCGGCGATCGAGAACGTCAGCCTCAGCGTCGAGCCCGGCGAACGTCTGGGCATCCTCGGGCCCAACGGCGGGGGCAAGTCCACCCTGCTCAAGCTCGTCGTGGGCCTGCTGACGGGCGCCTCGGGCCAGATCCGCGTGCTCGGGCGATCGCCCGCGGAGGCCAGCAGACTGGGGCTGATCGGGTACGTGCCCCAGCGCGTCCGCGCAGAGCTGGAGTTCCCGCTGAGCGTGCGCCAGGTCGTCGCGATGGGCGCCAGCTCCGGGCTGAGCCCCTGGGCGCGGATGCCCAAGGATCGTTTCGCGCAGGTCGATCGTGCGATCGAACTGGTCGGCGCGAAGGACCTCAGCCAGCGCGCAGTCGGTCGCCTCTCGGGCGGGCAGCTCCAGCGGGTGATGATCGCGCGGGCACTGGCGCGCGAACCGAAGATCCTGGTTCTCGACGAGCCGATGGTCGGGATCGACGTCGAGGGGCAGCGCCGCTTCGCGTCGCTTATTGAGCGGCTGTCCGAAGAGATGGGCCTGACGATCGTGATCGTGAGCCATGACCTGCGCACCGTCGCGACGGGGTGCGACCGGGTCGCGTGCCTGCACCGGACGCTGCACTACCACGCCGCGCCGGGGGGGCTGACGCCCGCGGTGCTCGCGGAGGTGTTCAGCCACGACATCGAGGGCGTGTTCGGCGAGGTGCACATCGACGCGCACCGGGCGGAGGACTGCCCGGACCCGGAGCATCACCAGCCTCACTCGTGCGACGGGCACGACCATGATCATGGGCACTCGCACGATCAGGGAGGGACGCCCTGATGCGCACGATCGAGTACCTGATTGATCCCACGTACGCGGGCCTGTACTGGCCGGGCG
>JAJDDH010000052.1 GCA_029260415.1 Phycisphaerales bacterium
AAGTCCAGCGAGTCCTTCCCGAGCCGGCTGACCGGGAATTCGTGCGCCCGCTCGTCCGCGCCGTCCTCCTGCGCCATCCGGTCCAGCGCCGGTCCCCCGGGGTACTCCAGGCCCAGGATCGTCGCGACCTTGTCGTACGCCTCGCCCACCGCGTCGTCGATCGTCGCGCCCAGGCGTGTCAGGTGCGTTGGCGACGCTGCGCGGTACATCGACGTGTGCCCCCCGCTGACGACCAGCCCCAGCGCCGGGAAGGCGTTGTCCAGCTCATCGCGGGTCGCTCCAAGGAATGCCGCGTGCAGGTGGGCGTGCACGTGATCGACCCCGATCAGGGGCTTGCCCAGCGACCACGCCAGCACCTTGGCCGCGGAGACGCCTACCAGCAGCGACCCGATCAGCCCCGGGCGGTGCCCGACCGCGACCGCGTCGATGTCCGCGTAGGACACGCCCGCGCGAGCGATCGCCTCGCGCACCACGGGCAGGATCGCCCGCTCGTGCGCCCGGCTGGCGATCTCGGGGACCACGCCCCCGTACTCGCGGTGCAGCTCCTCCTGCGACGCGACGACGCTGGAGCGCACGCGCAGCCCGTCCTCCACCACCGCCGCGGCGGTCTCGTCGCAGGATGTCTCGATCCCCAGCACCCGCATGCCCGGATCGTACGGGCGCCCGCACCTACGATTCCCACGCATGCCCCCCTCCAAAGAACGCACCACCATCAAAGTCCAGGCGGAGAAGACCGTCCTCGCGGCCGTCCGCCTGCCCGACTCCCGGTTCGACCCCGCCGACCCGTTCGGCGAGCTGGCCGAGCTGACCAGGCAGGCCGGGGGTGTCGTCGTGGGCACGCTCGACCAGAACCGCGACCGCCCCGAGGCGGGCACCTACATGGGCAAGGGCAAGGTCGAGGAGCTCAAGGGCCTGTGCGAGGCGACGGGCGCGACCAGCGTCATCTTCGACCACGAGCTGAGCCCCAAGCAGATCTCCAACATCGAGAAGGTCATCGAGCGCAAGGTGCTCGACCGCTCCGAGCTGATCCTGGACATCTTCGCCGGGCGCGCCACGACCCCTGAGGCCAAGCTGCAGGTCGAGCTCGCCCAGCTCGAGTACACCTACCCGCGCCTGCGCGCCATGTGGGACCACCTCGAGCGCATCGTCGGCGGCTCCCCCGGAGGCGTGGGCACCCGAGGCCCGGGCGAGCAGCAGCTCGAGATCGACCGCCGCCTCGTGCAGAAGCGCAAGAAGGACCTGGGCGCGGAGCTGGCCAAGATCCAGGCCCGCAAGCGACGCGCCGTCGAGAAACGCAACGTCGATCACTTCACCGTCGGGCTGGTGGGCTACACCAACGCGGGCAAGAGCACGCTGTTCAACACCCTCACCGCCGGCGGCGCCTACGCCGACGACCGCCTCTTCGCGACGCTCATGAGCCGCACCCGCGACTGGGACCTGGGCGGCGGGCACAGCGTCATGCTCTCGGACACCGTCGGGTTCGTCCGCGACCTGCCCCACCACCTCGTCGCCTCGTTCCGCGCCACGCTGGAAGAAGCCACGCACGCGGACCTGCTGCTGATCGTGCTCGACGTCTCCGACCCCGCCGCGGAGCTGCACTACGAGACGGTCAACAAGACCCTGGACGACCTGTTCGACGAGGTCGAGACCTTCGAGCGCAAGGCCCAGGACGCGGCCAAGCGCGATCGCCTTGACATCAAGCACTGGTCCCCGCCCGAGCGTTTGCTGATCCTCAACAAGGCCGACCTGCTCGCCGACAACCGCGAGCTGCTCGTCTGGCAGGCCAAGAGCCCGGGCGCCATCCCGATGTGCTCGCTGCCAAACGAGGACGGGCTCCCCCGCCTCGGCGCTGAGGCGCTGATCACCCGCGTCGAGTCCGCCGCCCGCGGCGAGCTCGGCGTGTACGACATCCAGGTCCCGCTCAGCGACGCCAAGACCGTCCACACCATCGAGAACCGCGCCGAGGTGCTCGACCGGGAGTACGAGGGACAGAGCGTCACCCTGCGCGCGCGCATCGGCTCACGCCAGATCGACCAGCTCCGCGCCTCGGGCGCGCAGATGAGCCTCTCGCGCGTCGCCGAAGAGGTCTAGGTCAAACTAGGACGCGGGTGTGAACCCGTCGCAGGCGCCCCGCACGCTCACGCGCAGGTGGAGCCCCTCGTGGGTCGGGTGCCCGCAGGGCTCGAGCAGGTCCTCGGGCGCCTCGCCGCGGACGCGGATCTGCACGAGGCGCTGCGCGTCGCTGGGGTTGTTCTCGCCGAAGTGGGCGCACATGCCGCACCGACCGTCCTGCACCTTGACCATGGCGGGCTCCTTTCGGGTCGTGACCACCGCCAGCCCGTCGCCGGCGACCCTTCATCATCAACTCTGCGGGCCCCGCCGCAAGGGGGAAACCGGGCGTTGGGCGCAGGTCATCCTGAGTCTCAGTCGCAGCGTTGGCAACGCCCGAGAATCGCCCGCGGGGATCGCGGGAACCGGGGCTGGACACGCCGCCCCGACGCGCGGATACTTCTCGGCCCGTCCGGCCCCCCGGACGCTGGCCACCTTAGCTCAGTTGGTAGAGCGGAGCTTTCGTAAAGCTCAGGTCGCTGGTTCGAGTCCAGTAGGTGGCTTTCTCACCCGCCCAGCGCCTCGCGCAGGCGGGCGAAGTTCCCCCGCATGATCTCCAGGTAGTCGCCCTCGCCTTCCCCCGGGTTCTCCGCGGGCGAGAAGACGACGCTGCGCACGCCCGCTCCGTCCAGGCGCTCGACCGTCGCCGGACGCGGCGCCGATTCCCACAGCACCACCCCGCGCGTTCCGGGCTCGACCAGCGATGCGATCGACGCCAGGGCCGCGTCATCCAGCGGTCCGCCCGGGTCCAGGTCCAGGCTCTCGACCCCCCAGCCGTGCCGCCTCGAGAGGTAGTTGTACGCCGGGTGCGACGCGATCAGGCTCACGCCGTCGGTCTCCAGCCCGCCCAGCTGCGCGTCGAGCAGGCGCAGCTCCTGCACGAGCGCGTCTCGGTTGGCCGAAAACGCGTCGGCGTGCTCCGGGAAGGCCCGCGCCATCGCCGCGGCGATCGCGTTGGTCTGCTGAGCCGCCAGCAGCGGGTCCACCCAGGTGTGCCCGTCGATGCCGTCGTGCAAGTGCGCCCCCGCGGGCCCGTGCGAGTGCGTCGAGCCCCTGATCGTGATCAGCTCGACGCCCAGGTCCGAGCTCGAGTTCACCACCCGCGCCCGGGGCAGGGGCGCCGTCGCGACCCACTTCTCCAGCTCCGCGCCGTTGACGATCACCAGCCTCGCCCGCTGGTACGACGCGATCACCTCGGGCCCGGGCGCCCAGAAGATCGGGTCCTCGCCCGCGGGCAGCAGGCACTCGATCTCCACCAGCCCGCCCGCGATGCGCCCCGCGAAGTACGTCGTCGGGTAGAACGTCGTGCGCACAACGGGCTCGATCTCCGCGTGATCAACGGTCGCTGGCTCGGCGTCTCGCGAGCAGCCCGCGCCGATCACACCCGCAACCCCCAGCCCGATCGCCGCCACCCATCCTCGCCAACGCATGCCCGACCCTCCGTTTACACAAGCCCGGTCACCACGGACGCCGCGACATACACAGCCCACGCCAGCCCCGCGGCCAGCA
>JAJDDH010000053.1 GCA_029260415.1 Phycisphaerales bacterium
CGATCTGCCCGGACGAATCGAGCGCGTGGGTGATCATCTGCACGTAACGGGGCTCGAAGATGTGCAGGGGCATGACCTGCTGGGGCAGCAGCACGACGCGGTCGAGCGGGAACAGCGCCAGCCACGACCCAAAGTTCACCCGGATGGACTGCTCGTCAGACAACGCGGCTCCTGGCCCGATCATACCGGCGCTCGGCGCGGGCCCCAAGCCCCGCGTGCGATCACGCCGCTACGCTCCGCTCATGCCGATGTTTGGATCACATCTTTCGATCGCGGGCGCGATGGCCAACGCGCTGCGTGAGGCGGAGTCGCTCAGGCTCGACACGGTGCAGGTGTTCACGAAGAACCAGCAGCAGTGGAAGGTCCGCCCGCTGGACCCGGGCGCGACGGGCGACTGGCTGAGCGAGCTCGAGCGCCTGGGCTGGCAGGGGCGGACCGTGTCGCACGCGAGCTACCTGATCAACCTGGCCAGCCCCGACGACGAGCTGCACGCCAAGAGCGTGGACCTGATGACGGTGGAGATCGAGCGCTGCGCGCAGCTGTCGATCCCGTACCTCGTGCATCACCCCGGGGCGTACACGACGTCGACCGAGGCGCGGGGACTGGCGCGGATCGCAAAGGCGTACAAGACGCTGCTCGGGCGGACGTCGGGCCTGAACGTGGTGGTGTGTCTCGAGAACACCGTGGGTTCGGGCTCGAACCTGGGTCGCACGTTCGAGCAGCTGGCGCAGCTGCGCGCGATGATTCTTGAGAAGTCGCCCTCGCCCGAGCGTGTGGGGTTCTGCCTGGACACCTGCCACGCGCACTCGGGGGGGTACGACATGTCGGACCGGGCGAGTGCCGACGCGGCGCTGGACTTGTTTGACGAGACCTGCGGGCTGGACAACCTCAGAGTCCTTCACCTGAACGATTCCAAGGTTCCATTCGATTCCCGCAAGGACCGGCACGAGCACATCGGGCAGGGCACGATCGGCAGGCCCCCGGGCCCCTCGGGCAGGCCCGCGCGGAAGGCGCTGCGGGACACGGGGTTCGCGGCGGTGGTCAACCGCCCGGAGCTGGCGGGGCGCCCCATGATCATGGAGACGCCCAAGGGCGAGGACGAGCGTGGGCGAGCGTTTGACGCGCAGAATCTGCGCCGCCTCAGGGGGTTGGTGGGAAGCTAGGCAAGGGGCGGGTGGGGTGAGGGACGCGGCACGATCCGTCAGGGGATCGGTTTCCTGGCGTGATCCAAGAACTCGGCGCGAACCGAAAGGCTCTCAGAATCGTTGAAATCCTCACCCCCGCCTTTCGCGGAGCCGACAAGGGATAGAGTCGGCGCCCCTTATCCGTCACGTTCGGCGGGTGAAGGACCTTCTTGGAGCCAGCCAGAGACGGAACCATGACGATGATGCGTCCAACCCGCGCCCTGCCCCTGACTCTCTCGATCGTCATGCTGACCCTGGTGATCGCCCCGGCGATGACGGGCTGCCGCGCCGCGGGTGAGGCCAGGCGAGACAAGAACACACCGAACCAGACGGCCTCCAAGGACCGCACCCAGACGCGGACCGAGCGTCGGGCGCAGGCCAACGACGCGGTGGTGACGGCGCAGCAGAAGATGTCCGAGGGGGACATGGAGGCCGCGCTGCGTGAGTTCGAGCGGGCCATCGCGGTCAACCCGGCGATGACGGTCGCGTACATCGGCGCGGGCGATATCCATCGTCGCCAGGGCAACCTGCCCGCCGCGGAGAACAACTACGCCCGGGCCGCGCAGCTCGAGCCTCGCAACTTCGACGCGCAGTTCGGGCACGGGCTGGTGCTGCAGCTGATGAACCGCCTGGGCGAGTCGATCCAGGCGTACCTGCGGGCGTTGACGATCCGCCCCGGGGATTTCGAGACGAATCTGAACATCGCGACGGCGTACCTGCAGGTCGGGGAGCCGGCGCAGGCGCTGGCGTTCGCGCAGCGGGCGGTCGCTGTCACGCCCGACTCGGGCGAGGCGCGAGTGAACCTGGGCGCGACGTACGCGGCCCTGAACCAGCACGAGCAGGCGGTCATCGAGTTCCAGCAGGCGGCCGAGCTGATGGACCTGTCCCCGCGGTTGCTGCTGAGCCTGGCCGACTCGCTCGGGCACGCCAAGCGGCACGCGGAGATGGTCGCGACGCTCGACCAGCTGATCCGCATCGAGCCCAGCGCCATCGCCTACGAGCGGATGGGCTCGGGCCTGTTCCGCTTGCGTCGCTACGACGCGGCCCTCGAGTCGTTCCAGAAGGCCCTGTCAATGGACAGCGGGCACTTCCCCGCGCTCAACGGCGTGGCGGTCTGCCAGCTCAATGAGTTCCTCTGGTCCGGGCAGCGCGACACGAGCTCCCTGGGTGACGCGGTCGTCGCCCTGCGGCGTTCGCTCCAGCTCGAGCCTGGGCAGCCCCAGATCGTGGAGCTGCTGCGTCGCTACGGCGCCGGCGCGAACCGCGCCCAGGCCTCGGGCGGCTGAGCCGTGGCTTTCCCCACGCCCTCAGATTTTTTCTGATTTGGGGAACAAATCCCGCCTAGGGTTAGTATATACTTACTGAAGTTTCTGTCAGGGCACGCGTCAACTGTGCGGTCAGGGACTGGACGAGGTATCTACACCCCGGGTGTCCGCGAGGCGGAAGCCCCGGAAGGAGGCTGTGATGATGCAGATCAGCAAGAACAAGCGTCTGGCGCTCGTGTCCATGCTTGCCGCGTCGGCGATGCTGGCGAGCGGGTGCGACAACGCGGGCGAGGGCGCCCTGGGCGGCGCGGCGGTGGGCGCGCTGGGCGGGCTGGCGATTGGCTCGCTCACGGGCAACGCGGGCGCGGGCGCCGCGATCGGCGCGGTCGCGGGCGGCGCCACGGGCGCGGTCATCGGTGACCAGAACCGGCGCAAGGAAGAGCAGTCACGGCGTGAGACCTACGCACGGCGCAACAGCGGGTATGACCAGGGCTACGACTAGGGCTACAACGACGGGTACGCCCACGGGTACGAGCACCCGCCCAGCGGCGGAGTGGTGTACCACTACCACGAGCACCGCTACTACCACCCGCGTCACTGCCCGTTCCACTAACGCCTCGCGGCGCTAGAACGAGTACGGATCATCAATCACCGGGCGTCGACGCGGGAGCGTTGGCGCCGGTTTTTCTTGCGCCTCGGCGCACGCGGACTCGAGCGCGTCGAGCACGCTCGGGTGCTCGGGCAGGGCCGAGAGGATCTCGAGCAGATCATCCACGCGGTGCTGGGCGGGCTCGTCGGCGTCGAGGCGCGACAGCGCGGTCTCGCCCAGGGACTCGATCGCGGCGCGGAACCAGTCCAGCGGCGCGGGTCCTGGGTAGGCGTCCTTGGTGATGGCGCCCTCGACGCGCTCGAGCTGCTCGGGCGGGACGACCTTGGTGCGCACGATCACGTCCCCCACCGCGACTACGGGCCAGTGCCCGTCGCGGGTCATCGGCTCGCGGGCCAGCACGCGCACGGGCAACCCGCCGGCGAACGCGGCCTCGCGCAGGCGGGCGGCGTCGGCGCCGATCATCGGGGGCTGGAGCAGGTAGCAGCCGGCGCGGAGCGGGTCGGGCGCGTCGGCGCCGCGGGCGATGATCATCGCCCCACCGCCCGCTCGCTCGGCTTCCTGGATCACCTCGGCACAGGCCTTGCGGTAGGCGGCGATCGCGCGGGACATGCCCGCGAAATCGAGTCGCTGGCGGGCGTTGTAGATCGCATCGAGCGCGGCGACGCACGCGCCGACCCAGTCGCCCGAGGCGCCCGCCTGGAGCGACTCGTC
>JAJDDH010000054.1 GCA_029260415.1 Phycisphaerales bacterium
CCGCCGGGCAGGCCCGAGTGGAAGTCCAGCCGCCCATCGACACCGACCGTCGCGACCTGGCTCATGAACGTCACGCCATCGACATGCCCGCCGGTCCAGCTCCCGCCGACCAGCTCGGGGTCCTCAGCGTTCTGATCGATCCGCAGGCGGCTCACCAGCGTGCTGTCATCGGGCGCGATCCCGTACAGGATCACCCGGTACTCGCCGGGCTCGAGGAACCGCATGAAAATGCACCCGTCGATCGGGTCGTTGAACGAGGTAAAGCAGTCGTCCAGCAGCGCCTCATCCCCGCCGCTCGTGCCGGGGATGTCCGCGGATTCGACGACATCGAACCCGATGTTCATGATGTCCGCCGCGATGGGCTGCCCATCGAGCCCGACCAGCGGGTACCGCTGCACCGGGACCATCGCGTCGAACGTGTTCCAGACCCCGGGCAAACCCTCCGCCGCGTAACTCGCGGGGGGCGAGCTGTCGAGCGAGCCCCACTCGACATTGAACGACTGCCCGCTGGCCGACAGCGCGAAGGCCCCGACGACGCCAACACCACACGCGAATCGATGCATCGTTGATCTCCTGTATCCGAGTTCGTCCCGGGAGACCCATCCCGCCCCAGCCGGTCAGCGCGACGCCGACCGATCTATGAATAAGCATACAAGAAACGCGCCGCATCACGATGCAAGAATCGTGCGCAGCGAATAATCAGCCTGCATTTCAAGCTGCATATGCCAAGGCCCATGCTGCGAACGAGTGTGCATATGCAAGCATCGCCGCGGCGCCGTACGCTCCCCGCATGCTCATCACCCTCATCTGGCTCTTCGCCATCACGCTCGCCGCGCTCCTCGCCGCCGCGCTCCTGCTCCACCTGCTCCCCAGGGTGGGGCTCGCCGCCCTGACCCGCTGGCTCGCCGCCGCGCCCGGGCTCGACCTCGCCGTCGCCTACTTCACCGTCGCGCCGCAGGTCGTCGCGATCGTGGTCGCCGTCAACACCCGCGCCGACACCAACGCCTGGGCCGCCGCGGGCCTGGGCCTGCTCGTCGCGATCGCCGCCCAGATCACCGCGACCACCCTCTGGGGCTGGGCGCACGAGCTGTGCAACCCCAGGGCCCGGCGCGGGCCGCGCATCGTCGCGACGCTCAACCGCAGCGTGGGCCGGTTCCGCAACCACAGCGCCGTCTGGTGGACCGCCTGGGCCGTGCCCGTGTTCGCGCTGGTGCGGATCGCCGAGCTGCTGGTCTACCCGCCGCTGATCTGGCTCGTGAAGTTCCCCCGCTACAAGCAGTCCGAGTGGATCAACATCAGCCGGCACAAGTTCGACGGGCTCGTCGGGCACGACCTGATCTGGTGCCTCTACTGCGACTGGATGACCGGCGTCTGGTCGCTGGGGACCGAGATGCTCCGCAACGTCGAGTCGTTCTGGTGCCCCATCCGGTTCGATTCGAGCAAGAAGTGCGAGAACTGCACCCTGGACTTCCCCGACATCGACGGCGGCTGGGTTCCCTCCGATGGTTCGATGGACGAGGTGGTCAAGGTCCTCGAGCAGAAGTACCCCCGCGAGGGCAAATCGTACGCCTGGTTCGGCCACCCCGTCCGCCTGACCCGCGAGGGGGGCGATCTTCACACGGACGGAAACGGCTGAACGCCAAGAGGTTGGGATCGAAGCGAAAGAACGGTGTCAGCCATGTCCGACGCGAAGTGGGCTTTGGTGTAACCGCTGATCACTGATCCCGTACAAGGAAGCACCATGAACACCACACTCCGCTCCGTCGTTGGCCTCGGCCTGTGCTCCGCCGCCCTGCTCTCCGGCTGCGTCGTCGCGGTCGGCACCCGGGCTTACTCGAAGCTCGACTCGGGCGCCCACCGGATCGTGAGCCAGACCCAGTTCGAGTCGGTGGTCGAGGCCAACAAGACCGTCCACATCGGCATGCGCCAGCGGGACGTCCTGGCGACCTACCCGGCGGACCTGGTCACCAAGTTTGAGTCCGGGCACTACCGCGGGCGCGACCTGGAGGTCTGGCAGGTCCGGGCTATCAGCCGCACGGGCGGGAGCAGCTTCCAGCGCTGGCTCTACTTCGTCGATGGCTCACTGGTGGAGATGGCCCGGGACGAGATCGACTACCGCGACGAGCCCGGCACGCTCGACCGCTGGCTGGACAACTGACCGCGGCCGCCCGCTCAGTTACTCTTGAGCGATGCGGGTCCGACCCTACACACACGATGACGCGGGCGCGATCGCCGCGATCCTCAACCACGAGATCGGGCACGGCGTCGCCCACTTCGGGACCGAGCCCACGACGGGCGAGGCGGTCCACGCCGAGCTCGCGGCGCTGCCCGCTCGGTACCCCGCGTACGTCGCGGAGGATGATTCGGGCGTGCTGGGGTTCTGCAAGTCGTCGCCCTGGAAGCTGCGCGGGGCGTACGCCTGGAGCGTGGAGACCTCGGTGTACGTTCGCGCCGGCGCGCACGGGCGGGGCGTGGGCAAGGCGTTGTACGGCGAGCTGTTCGCGGCGCTGCGCGGGCTTGGGTATCGGACGGCGATCGGGGGGATCACGCTGCCCAACGACGCGAGCGTAGCGCTGCACGAGGCGATGGGGATGCGGCCCGCAGCTCGGCTGCCGCACATGGGGTTCAAGCACGGCGCCTGGCACGATGTGGGGTACTGGGCGGTGGATCTGAACCCGTCAATGGCGGGGGCGGCGCCCGCGCCGTTCGGGGACTAGCCCCACCAACGCTGCGACCAGAGCGCGATGTTGAGCATGGGCCAGGCCATGGGCCAGGCCTGCTCGGGCTGCTGGGTGACGACCGCCCGGGCGGCGTCGGTGAAGAGCTCACGCGACAGGCTCGAGCGGTTGAGAGCCGAGACGTGGTCATCGAGCCAGCCCTGGAAGGGGAGCGGGAAGCTGGCCTTGGGGCGTGAGACGATCTGCTGCGGGAGATCCGCGGCGAACGATTCGCGCAGCGCGATCTTGGTCCTTGAAGCTCGGGCGCCCTCGGGCGGGGTGTACTTGCGCGACATGGGCAGGCGTTCGCAGAGCGACGCGATGGCGATGTCGGCGAAGGGCGTGCGCCCTTCTACAGATTCGAGCATGGTGGCGCTGTCGAGACGCTGGAGCAGGTTGGCCAGGTTCATGCGCCGATGGAAGCGGAGGTGGTCCTGCAGGCGGGACTCACGCGGGGTCTCGTTCGGCATCGGGTCCGGGCGTGACGCCTCGACCCAGGCGAACTCGCTGGCGTAGGCCTCGGTGAGGGCGTGGTCGCCCTCGACCGCTTGCAGCGCGGGCTCGTTGAGCACGCCCGCCTTGGCCGCGGGGGGGATCCAGGCGTTGGCGAGGATGTGGAAGGTCGCGGGATCGCTGGGGAGGTGGGGGGCGCCCGAGGCGTGCTCCCAGGCCTGGAGCATGGGGATCTCGTAGCCCCCGAGCAGCTCGTCGGCGCCCTCGCCCGAGAGCGTGACGACGTGTCCCTGGCTGCGGAGCACGCGGGCGACCTCGTTGATCGCGACCTCGTTGGGCGTGGACAGGGGCAGGCCCTGGCGGGCGATCATGTCGGGCCAGCGCTGGGTGAAGAGCTCGCGGGTGATGGGGGCCTCGGTGTGGTTGACGCCCAGGTGGCCCGCGACGAGGCGGGCGGCGGCGAAGTCGTCCGAGTCGGACCCGGCGGCGTGGGCGCCCGAGCAGTAGGTGTTGAGCGATTCGCTGTGCCTGCGCGCCACGGCAGCGATGACGGAGCTGTCGAGCCCGCCCGAGAGCAGGGCGCAGGTGGGCACGTCGGCGCGGAGGTGTCGGGAGACCGAGTCCGCCACATCGGCGTGGAAGCTCTCGGCGCTCCCGGGCGTGTGCGTGCGCAGCGCGTCCCAGAGATCGGACGAGGTTTCGCGGAGCGAGTCGGAGGCGAGATCGATGGTGATCCGCTCGCCCGGGCGGAGTGAGCGGACGCCCTGGAAGAGCGTGCGCTCGCGGGTGACAGTGCGGATGGTCGTGAGGTAGGCGCTGACGCCCTGGAGGTCGGGCGTTGCGCTGATGTGCGGGTGGGCGAGGATCGCGGGGATCTCGGAGGCGGCGACGGCCTGTGGGCGCCCGGCGATGGTCCCGGTCCAGAGGTAGAGGGGCTTGACGCCCAGGGGGTCGCGGGCGAGGGTGAGGGTGTGCGCTACGCGGTCGTGCAGGGCGAGGGCGTACATGCCGCGGAGGCGCGGGAGCGCGTCGGCGCCCCAGGCGATGAGCGCGTGGAGGACTGTTTCGGTGTCGCAGGTGGAGTGGAAGCAGGCGCCGAGCTGGGTGAGCTGCTGGCGGAGTTCGGCGTCGTTGTAGAGCTCGCCGTTGTAGATGAGGGCGTAGCGGGCGTCGGGGCTGAGCATGGGCTGGCGCCCGGCGGGGGTGGGGTCGATGACGCTCAGGCGGCGGTGTGCGAGGATGACGTTGTCGCGGCGGGTGAGGGCGGCGTCGTCGGGGCCGCGGTGGGCAAGGCGATCGCGCATGGCGATGGCCTGGGCGTCGGAGATCGGGAGGGTGGCGCCGTCGCGGGTGGCGA
>JAJDDH010000055.1 GCA_029260415.1 Phycisphaerales bacterium
TCTTTGTCCGTCACACCTCGGCGAGCCTGACGATCCAGGAGAACGCCGACCCGAGCGCGAGGCGCGACCTTGAAGCGTGGCTGAACCGCCTTGTCCCGGAGAACGACCCGCTCTACACCCACACGAGCGAGGGGCCCGACGACATGCCCAGCCATATCAAGGCGATCCTGACGCAGGTGTCGCTGTCGATTCCGATCATCGACGGGCGGTTGGCGCTGGGGACGTGGCAGGGGGTCTATCTCTGGGAGCACCGGCGGCGGGCGCACACGCGACGCGTCGTCGTGAGCGTGTCCGCGTGAGCCCGCAACGCCCGCGGGCGCGGACGATCGAGGGCGCCCTCGAGCGGGGGCGGCGGGTGTACCTGCGCCACGTGCACCCCGGCGACGCGACGGAACTGGTCGCGCTCAAGCGGGCGAGCAGGTCGATGCACGAGGCGTGGGAGCCCAAGCCCCCTGCGGGCAAGAGCTGGTACGGCGCGCCCGCGTTCAGGCGGCAGCTCATCACCACGAACACCGCCGGCTCGCAGCGGCACCTGATCTGCAGGCGTTCGGACGGGGCGATCCTGGGCATGGTGAACCTGTCGCAGATCTGCCGCGGGCCGTTCGACAACGCGATCATGGGGTACTGGATCGGTGCGGAGTTCGCGACGCGGGGGTACACGAACGAGGGCGTGCTGCTGTGCCTGCGCCGCGCGTTCACGGCGCTGGGGCTGCACCGGGTCGAGGCGAACGTGATGCCCACGAACGAGGCGTCGCTGGCGCTGGTCCGACGCGTCGGTTTCCGTGAGGAGGGGTACTCGCCCCGCTACCTGCAGATCAATGGGGTGTGGGCGGATCACACGCGTTGGGCGATGACGCTCGAGGACTGGCGGGCCCGCTAGTCGGTCTCGGGGGCGATGGCCTCGCCGTCCTGGAGGAACCACTGCTGGTGCACGCTCTCGTACCACGCGGTCGGGTCGTCGAACCGGTTGGCGGAGAACTGGAGCACGAAGTCCTGGCCCGCGTTGACGCTGGCGTAGGACCAGTTGTCCACGCCCGCGGCGGGGGCGGGGATGGTCTTGAGCGAGTCGCTCAGGAGCGCGTCGAGACTGTCGGGGTAGACCCCGCTGTCTCGGTGGTACTGGTCGAGTGCGGCGATGATCGACGACGCGCGCTGCTGGGAGAGGGCGATGTTCGCCTCGGTCCAGCCCGGGTTGAGCACGCCCTGTCGGACGAGCATGATGTAGGCGCCGATCCCGAAGCCGAGGAGCACGCAGACGCTGGCGACCGCGGCGCCCAGCAGCGCGATGAGCCATCGCCTGGGCAAACGGTGGGCGGCGGATTGCGGGTGCGGGGTGGTCATGGTTCAGGCGCCCGAGACGTAGGCGGGCTCGCGCCCGGGGGTCCACTTGATGCCGCAGCCGATGCTGGGGAGCTGTTGCTCGCGGGGGGCGTCGCCCGCGATGGCCGCGTCGATCGCGGCGCGGAGGTCGGCGCCGGTGACGGGCTCGTTGTTGCCCGGTCGCGACGCGTCGAGCTGCCCGCGGTAGACGAGCGAGCGATCGCGATCGAAGACGTAGAAGTCGGGCGTGCACGCGGCGCCCAAGTCGGCGACGAACCGCTGCTGTGCGTCGTGCAGGTAGGGGAAGCGGTAGCCGCACTGGCTGGCCTCCCGGGCCATCTTGTTGGGGGCGTCGGCGGGGTGTGTGATCGCGTCGTTGGCGCAGACGGCGACGACCGAGGCCCGCCCCTCGTAGTCGCGCCCGATCGCGGCGAGCTGCTCGCGGATGTGGACCACGAACGGGCAGTGGTTGCAGATGACCATGACGACCAGCGGGTCGCGTGGGAGGTCGTCGCCGCGGACGTGGTCGCCGCCGAACGCGGGGTTGGTGTTGGGCAGGTCGAAGCTCGGCAGCGCCGATCCGAGCGGGAGCATGGTGGAGGTCTTCGGGGGCATGGGGGTCTCCGGAGCCTTCGTGCAAGCGTACGCCGGTAGGCGGCGCGAATCGTACGGTTGCGTAGCGTCCCGGAAAACCCGGCTCCGATCGGCTCGGGGCGCTGAAGAAGCTGTCGAGGTGGGCCGCGTGCGGGACGGCGTTGCTGCGCCGCCTCGACCGGGAATCCGGGCGAGGCGCAACCGGGCCGCTGGGAATAGGGCGGAGCGTACGGGCCTTGTGGAACCCGGACTCGGTGAGGCGGGCGCCTTGGGTGGGGGCGCCGCTGACACCCTGACCGACGCGATCAACGCTGGACACTGACCGGAGACGGAGCGAGGCCTCGCGGCTTTCGCTGGAGCTCAGAGATCGCTACATGCTCCTGGTCGTGGGGCATGACGTCATCCTCATAGAGGCTGGGCGCTTTGAGCCAGAGAAGCCGCTCGATCGGCAGCGTGTAGCGAACGACAATGTGATCGTTGGTTGAGCGGGGTTCGTCCGGGCAGAAGAACCAGAGAGTCATGTCGAGCTCGGCAGCACCCTTCCGGATTGCGGGCCAGTAGCGGGTGCCGGCGTACTTCAGGCTCCCTGACAGCGGGGGTCCGTCCTCGACCGGAACTTCGTAGGCGTCGCGCGAGTCGTTGAGGGCCTCGACACTGACGCCGCGCTTGGGCTCTCGACCGACGACTCGTACCGTTCTCCCGTTCGGGAAGAGCATGGCGGCCCCACAAACCGCGGCGTACCGCAGGGGCTGCCCGGACTGATCGAGAAAATCCAGCGTGACCAGCAGCGGGCGCCACTCGAGTTCCTGACCCCAGGTGATCGGCACGAGGCGGAGCACGCCCTGAAGCTGCCCGGCGCCGATCCGCAGCGACCGCCCACCCTCGAGCGGGAGTGTTTGTTCATCGGTCTGGATCTTGATACGCGTCGGACCGAGCGCTGACGGGGCGTTGGCGAGCAGGCGTTCAACAACCTCGGGCGAGAAGGGCGTGGTCGGGAAGGACTGGGCGAGTGGCTTCGGGGGTGGTGGCGGCTCGGGGATATCGACGCCGGTGATACGGATGGGGCAGGGCTGGACGGGCTTGGATGCGGGGCGCGGATGCGTGAGCGGGATCAGCCGAACGTGATCTGCCGCTTGGAGTCGAAGCCGCCCGTTCTCAATGCGGTTGTCTGGGCGCCACAGCAAGTGCTCGAGCGGGAGGTGGTACTCGAAGCTCGGTTCAGCGTTCCACATCCTTGCGGGGCGCCCATCATGATCCCTCGCTACGCCAACTCGCACCACGATCCCGTCGGTCTCGTCGCGTATCCACATGGTGACCAGCCGATCGACATCGACACTCTGCGGCGCGAGGAACCGCTGCACGAACTCG
>JAJDDH010000056.1 GCA_029260415.1 Phycisphaerales bacterium
CCCGGGGCGCTCATCGCGAGACGGCTCGCCCTGAGAATCCGATGGAGCGTCCGTACTTGCCTGAGCCGAATGGGGTTCGTTCATCATCATCAGGGTATTCAAACGACTGGCGGAAAGGCGGGCGGGGCTTGTGCAAAGCCACGTTGGCCACCAGACCGACCATCATCCAGCTCGCT
This sequence comes from Phycisphaerales bacterium, assembly GCA_029260415.1. Lineage (GTDB taxonomy): Bacteria > Planctomycetota > Phycisphaerae > Phycisphaerales > UBA1924 > JAJRXR01. The sequence continues at coordinate 177 of JAJDDH010000056.1, forward strand.
AGCAGGCTCGAGCCCCCGTAGCTGACGAACGGGAGGGTGATCCCGATGATGGGGACCAGCCCGAGGTTCATCCCGATGTTGATGACCATCTGGGCCGCGACGAACGCGGGCAGGCCCACCGCGATCAGGCGCCCCATGGGCTCCTTGCACGAGGCCGCGACCAGCAGGCAGCCCCCGATCCAGGTGAGGAAGAGGACGATCACCCCCAGCCCGCCCCAGAACCCGAACCGGGTGACGATCACGGCGAAGACCATGTCGTTGTGGCGCTCGGGCAGCTTGTTGTAATGGACGAGCGCCCGGGCCGCGGGCGCGGGCGTGCCCGACGCCTGGCCCGCGCCGATGAGCGTCTGTGCGGTGAAGGATTGGTAGTTGATGTCGTGGGCGGTCGATTCGTCGCCCTCGATCGCCTTGAGCATGCCCACGATGCGGGTCTTCTGGTGGGGCTTGAGAAACGGATAGGCCGCGGGCGCCGCCAGCGCGGCGCAGAGCACGATGATGCTCAGGTGCCTGAGCCTCGCGCCGGCCGCGATGAGCATCGCGAACAGCGCGGGCACGTACAGCGACGCGGTCCCCAGGTCGGGCTGGAGCGTGATGAGCCCCACCGGGATCGCGGTGATCAGTCCCGGGACGATCAGCCCCGTGAACTGGCGGTGCTTGCTCCGGTAGCGCAGGTACTGGGCGACGACCAGCACGAACGCGAGCTTGCCGTACTCCGAGGGCTGGAAGTTGGCCGGCCCGAGCGCGTACCAGCTTCGCGCGCCCGAGCGCACCGGGGCGATCGACTCGGGCAGCACGGGGACCAGCAGCAGGATGAGCGCCACGAGCAGCCCCGCGATCACGGGCCAGGCGATGATCGCCAAGACCCGGTAGTGCGGCAGGGCGATGAGCGTCGCGGCGAGCATGCCGACGATCGCAAAGACGACCTGCTTCCAGGCGGTCGGCGCCAGATCGACCACGCCCTCGGGGCGCACCGTCTCGGCGACATCGATCGCGTACACACCCACCAGGGAGAGCCCGATCGAAGCAATGATCGTCAGCCACGAGGCGTTGATGAGGCGCAGCGAGGAACGCACGTCGTCGCGCGTGCCCGCGCTGGGCCCGCGGATGAGCCCGCCCAGCAGGCGCAGCGACCCCGCGACCGCGCTCACGGCCTCGCCCCCTGGCGGGGCCCGACGCTGGGCAGGTACCCCTCCTGGACCAGCGCGCGGACGATCTGGTTGACGATCGGTCCGGAGACCCGCCCGCCCGAGCCGGCGTACTCCATCACGACCGCGATCGCGTACCTGGGCGCCTGGCCCTCGGGCGCGGCGAGCACAACGAACCACGAATGATCGCCCTCGCGCTCGACCGTGCTGGGCAGCGGGCCGTCGCCGTCGGGGTCGTAGCTGAGGTCGGGCGCCGTCGCGGTGCCCGTCTTGCCCCAGAGGCTCACGCCCGGGACGTCGAAGATGGGGATGCCGGTGACGCCGTCGTAGCGGATGGCGTGCCCGGTGCCGTCCGAGTCGTTGACCGAGCCGCGCAGGCCGTCGAGCGCCAGGCGACGTGCGGCGCTGCCCATGGGCGCGGGGGACAGCTCTCGCACGGGCGCGTCCGCGACGAGCCTGGGGGCGAGGCGTTCTCCACCCCGGGCCAGCGTCGCCATCGCGTCGGCCGCGTGCAGGGGCGTCCAAGCGACGGGACCCTGCCCGATGCCCATGAGGATCGTGTCCCACACCTGAAGCCCCGCGCCCGAGTTGTCAGTGTCGAACGCGCCGATCGCGCCGGGGAACTCCGCGCCGATGCCCAGACCGAAGCCCTCGCCCACGCCGTAGTCCGCGTACGCCCTGGCGATCCCGCGGGCGCCCAGGCGCCGCCCCATCTCGTAAAAGAAGATGTTGCACGAGTGTTTCACCGCCTCGGCGCCGTCGAGCGGCTGGCCCTCGGGCGAGTGCGTCATGCCGTACTGCTTGTAGATCCAGCAGCGGAACGAGTCGGTCTTGCCGGGCAGCAGGTGCCCCTTGCACACGACGCCCACGCTCGGGTCGACAACCCCCGCGTCCGCGGCGGCGCACACCATCAGCGGCTTGACGATCGACCCGGGCGGGTAGGGCTTGGCGATGGCGCGGTTGGTGTACGGCGCGTCCAGGGCCAGGGCCCGCTCGTATTCGCGCTGCGTGTTGAAGCCCTGCTCGCGCCAGTCCTTGCCGCGCGGGATGCCGGGCGTGGAAACCAGCGCCAGGATCTCGCCCGAGTCCACGTCCAGCACCACCGCGGCGCCGTTGAGCGGTGTGCCCAGCTCCACCCGCTCGTTGTTGTGCCAGTTCTGCACGATCGCCAGCCCGAGGCGCGGGTCCATCAGCGCCCGGATGCGGGCCTGGAGCATGACGTCGATCGTCAGCGCCACGTCCAGCCCCGGCAAGGGCTCGCGAGAATCGACGGCGCCCGTGAGCAGGTTCTCCGCCCGGGCGCCGCGGATGCCCCGCAGCGTCTGCTCGAACGAGTACTCCAGGCCCGCGGCGCCGACCGCGTCGCTCTCGCGGTACTCGCCCAGATCGAAGCCTCGCTGATCGGCCGAGCGTGCCCGCAAGCCCTCGTCCGACTCGATCGCGCGGGCCCGGCGCTGCTCGTCCTCCGCGTAGACGTTGCCCCGCATCCGCCCGAGCAGGTGCCAGGCGACACCCTCGGAGTTGATGCTCGCAAACCCCTCGCGCCGGAGCGGGCCGGGCAGCGTGGTCAGGTCCACGTCGATGGCGACCTCATCCCACGGGTACGCCCGGCGCGTGGTGTTGCGGATCTCCAGGCCCGGCATCAGATCGACGCGGAGGGCGTCGTCCCCGCCGCGCAGGGTCGATTCCAGCCCGATCAGGCGCTCGAGCTCGAAACCCACCTCGTCGTCCACGCCCTCGATGAGCACGTGGGCCATCCGCTGCTCGGCGATCTGCTGGTTCGCCCGCGCCCGCAGGCGGCGCAGGTCGTCTGCGTCCGTGCCCATCCCCTTGTCCGCCCGCGCCTGCGAGAGCAGCGCGATCCGCTTCTCCACCAGGCTCGCGTGCATCGCGTCGATCCGCTCCACGATCGTCCGTGCCCGCGCCACGAGCAGCCCGGGCTCGATGCCCGACGCCTGGCTCAGGCGGACCCACATCTCGTCGATGTGCCGGTCCAGCCGCTCGCGATAGATCGCGATCAGCCCGTCGCGTTCCTCGTCGCTCAGATCCTTCCACGTCTCGCGGTGGGCCGCCCGGGCCAGACGGCGCGACTCGCCCTGGGCCCACACGCCCGTCATCACCCGGTAGTCCACCGCGACGTCGTAGCTCGCCCGGTCCTGGGCCAGCACCCGCCCCTTGCGGTCCAGGATCCGCCCCCGGTACGTCGGCGTCCATGTCCGACGGACCAGCTTGGACTCCGCGTCGCTCCGCAGCTCGCCCCCGCGCGCCAGCGTCAGCCACGCCAGCTTGCCCGTGAGCGCGACCGACACCAGCACCATCGCCGCCATGAGCAGCGCGAGCCTCCGGTGGAACATGCTGGGGATCAGTCTGGACAGGTCCATTGTCGCCCGGATCGGCGCCCCGCGCTCCCGCGCCGGGCTTGGTCGCCAACCTCTCCGCGAGGTCCGTCCCGCGGCATCCGCCCATCATACGAGATCGGGGGCCCCGATCCGCCCCCGGGGCCTCAGCCCTCGCTCTTGTCGCGGGTAATCCGGGCGTAGGCGTTGTGGGAGTGGATCGACTCGAAGTTCTCCGAGTTGATCTGGTACCAGGTGATCCGGTCCTCGCCGTCGAGCGTCATCGCCAGGTCGCGGACGATGTCCTCCACGAACTTCGGGTTCTCGAAGGCCTTCTCGGTCACGAACTTCTCGTCGGGACGCTTGAGCACCGCGTAGACCGGGTGGCTGGCGGAGCCCTCGAGCATCGTCACCAGCTCCTCGATCCAGACCGGGCCATCGGTGCGGACCTTGGCCTCGATGCGGCAGCGCTGGTTGTGGGCGCCGTACGCGCTGATCTCTTTCGAGCACGGGCACAGGCTCGTCGCGGGCGCCGAGACGCCCATGATGAAGTCCTCGTGCGAGTTGCTCGTGCACTCGAACGTCACCTCGTAGTTCATCAGCCCGGGCATCCCCGTCACGGGCGCCTTCTTCTCGATGAAGTACGTGAAGGTCGCCTCGAAGTGCGCCTCCTCGGCCTCGAGCCGCTCGCGGATCTGCTTGGTGATCTCCGGGATCATCTCGGGCGTGATGGGCGAGCACTTGTGCTCGTTGAGCACCTCCAGGAACCGGCTCATGTGCGTGCCCTTCTGCGTGTGCGGCAGGGACACGTACATGTTGATCGTCGCGATGGTCGCCTGCGTCCCGCCCGAGGGCGTCCGCAGGACCATGGGGTAGACCACGTCCTTGACCCCCACCCGCTCGATCGCGACCTGACGGCTATCGGAGGACGACTGCACGTCCGGCATCGTGCCCTTGCTCTCCATCTCGACCTCCACAACGCGTCTGTCGCTCATCGGCTGCGTCCCCGAGCCCGGGCTTGCCGCGGCAGCGCCGCCCGATGCGGTGGCGCCGCCGCCCAGCGGGGTTGATCCCCGTCCCGGCATCGTTTGTTCCAAGTTCACAGGACTTTAGGCGCGTGCCGCCCGACCGCCCGACGCGTGCTCCGCCCCGTCGAGCATCGATCCGACCCACCCAAGCCCGATCGGCGCCCCCAGCGTGGCGCCCACCAGCACGTCGATCGACTGCAGACGCAGCGGGCCGGGCATCGCGTCTCGCACCACCGCGTTCTGCAGCGCCTCGCCCCCGGGCCAGAACACCCCGATCACCGGGGCCAGCACCGCGACCAGCAGCACCCCCACGATCGTTGCCAGCGGGGGCACGTCCCGCCCCGCGAAGCTCCCGCACCACACCCCCACCGAGCCCGCCCCGATCCCCGCGAGAAAGCCCGCGAACAGCGACTGCCCACGCAACGGCTCGCGCGCGACGAACCACCCGATCGCCATCGCCGCGACGAACGCCCCGCCCATGGCCGCGAGCCCCGCGCGGGTCTTGAACGTCTTGCGCAGCTGCTCGTGCAACGCCTCGCAGAGCGGATCGCCCTCGCTCGGCGCGCCGATCCTGACCAGCAGCAGCACCATCCCCAGCCCGAGCGCCAGCATCAGCGCGCCCTCGATCGCCAGCGTGATGAGCAGCGTGCCCCCGTCGTGCGAGCGGGCCAGCACGCTGACCGGCGCCGTGAACCACGCGCTCCACGCCAGCGTCAGGCCCGTGACCGTCAGCCCGACCCGCGCCCCGAGCGCGCGTGAGGCGGGAATCCCGCCCACCAGCGCCAGCACGCAGATCCCCAGCGCCACCGCGACGCCCAGCGCGGGGGTCGTATTCACCAGCAGCGTGACGTCGGCGCTGGCGTCGCTGGCGCGGAGCAGCCCCACGAGCCGGCTGGCGGCCGGACCGAGCACAAACAGCGCCAGCAGCGGCAGCGCCCAACGGAGAATGGCCTTGGTCATGCCCGGATCATCGGGGCGCCGAGGCCCGAGGGCAAGCCGGGGGCCCGCCTGGAACCCGTCGGGAGCGCGTCGCCCCGCCCGCAATACCGTCCGGCGCGGTAGCATCCGCAGGTCCTGACCACGTTCACGACCGGGGAGCAAGCCATGAGCGAGCACGCGTCCGAGACCCACCCCGACCCGATCGCGCGGGAACCGCGCCTCATGCTGGGCGACCTGACCAGCGGGCTGCTCTGGCCCTCGCTGCTCCGCGCCGCCCCGCTCTCGCTGCGGACCGGGCGGATCATGCTGGCCCTGGGCGCCTGGGTCATCATCCTGCTCATCGGCAACCTCAACACCCTCTGGTCCGACAAGCCCGCGTTCATCGACGCCTTCGACGGGATGCTCCGCGGCTCGCTGGGCGCCCTGATCTCCAGCGCCATCGCCCTCGACGGCGAACGCTTCATCCTCGCCGCGATCACCCTCGGGGACATCCCCCGGAGGATGGTCGAGGTCTACCCAGTCTCCACCTTCGCCCTGGGCCTGCCCATCCTCGCGGTCTGGGTCCGCCTGGGGGGCGCCATCGCCCGGTCCGCGGCCGAGGAGTTCAGCCTCGGGCGCGTCACGCCGTGGAACGAGGCGATGCGGTTCTCGCTGAAGAAGTGGCCCGCGCTGCTGGGCAGCGTGCTGGCCCCGCTGGCGCTGGTCGCGGTGCTGGCGCTGCTGCTGGCGGTGGGCGGGCTGCTGTTCGCGATCCCGGGGGTGCACCTGGTCCCGAGCGTGCTGTACCCGGTCTACCTGCTGCTGGGCGCGCTGGCGGTGATCATCACGATCCTGTGGATCCTGGGGCAGCCGCTGCTGATCCCGGGCGTCGCGTGCGAGGGCGCTGACGCGCTCGACTCGATCCAGCGGGCGTTCGCGTACGTGCTGACCCGCCCCGTCCGGTTCGTGCTCTACAGCGCGATCCTGATCGTGCAGGGCGTGATCATCGTGGGCCTGGGAGCCGGGCTGATCGCGGGCGTCAACGCCTTTACCGCCACCACCTCGGGCTCGTTCATCGGCGACACCCCGAAGGAGATCCTCCGCCCGATCCGAGAGGGCGAGTCGGTCTCGCTCGAGCAGATCGCCCCCGGGCGGTTCACCCTCGCCTCGTTCCAGGACGAGGGCGATGAGCCCGAGGGCGCCCAGAGCAGCGAGCCCTCGGGCCCGATCGTCACCCACGGGTGGTCGCGCCGCATCGTGAACTTCTGGACGGGCGCCCTGGAACTGCTCATCGGGGCCCTGCTCACCAGCTTCTACTTCACCGCCTCGACCCTGCTGTACCTGCTCCTGCGCCGCATCTGTGACGGGCAGGATGTCGCCGAGCTCTGGACCCCCGCGCCCGAGTGATCGGCGCTAGGCCTTGGGCTTGCGCACCCGCTCGACCTCGGGCGTGATGAGCAGGTCCTCCTGCGCCAGCGGGTCGGGCAGGTCGTCGAGGGTGATCGCGTCCTCGATCAGGAACCGCCCGACGCGGGTGCGTCGCAGGCCCCCGAGCATGCCGCCCACGCCCAGCGCGGCGCCCAGGTCGCGCGCCAGCGAGCGGATGTACACGCCCTTGCCGCAGCGGATGTCGAGCGTCACGCGGGGCCAGTCGTACGACGCGATGGCGATCTCGTGGATCTCGACCGGGCGCGCCTCGGGCTCGGGCCCGTCCCCGGCGCGAGCCAGGTGGTACGAGCGTTTGCCCCCGATCTTGACCGCCGAGTGCGCCGGGGGCTTCTGCTGGATCGTCCCGATGAAGCCCTCGAGCGCCCGCTCGATGCCCACGCGGGAAACAGGTTCCGCGCCGGGCGTCGGGATCGGCTCGCTCTCCAGGTCATCGGTTGGCGAGCTGACCCCCAGGTCCACGTCCGCGAGGTACCCCTTCTCGCCCGCCATGACCTCATTGCAGAGCTTGGTCGCCTTGCCGACCAGGATCACGAGCACACCCGAGGCCAGCGGGTCGAGCGTGCCCCCGTGCCCGACCTTGACGCGCTTGGGCGCGCCCCCGGCCCGGAGCCTCCCCTTGACGACGGTGCAGATGCCCGTCGAGGTGCGCCCGTAGGGCTTGTCGATCACGAGCAGCCCGGTGGGGCTTGGCGTCTGGTTCGGGTCGGTCATCGCTCGCGCCCCAGGATCTCGAGACTCTCCGTCCGCCCGCCTGCGTAGTTGAACCCGCTGACTGTTTCGAGCACGTCCCATCGCGACGACCCGAGATCGGCGCCCGTTCCCTCGGGCGCGATCAGCACGCCCCCGGGGTTGCGTCGCAGCCAGTTGGGGATCTGCCCCGCCTCGATCCGCTGCGCCCGAGCGCGGGTCGCGAAGATCAGGCTGTCCTCGTGGTACCCAACGTTGGCGATCGGCGCGTCGGCAAGGCCCGCGTCCTCGATCGCCCCGATTAGCCGCTCCGTGACCCACAGCGTCCGCGCCCGGGGCAGCACGACCTGCAGGAAGGTCCACGCGAAGATCACCGACGCGAGCACGCCCATCGCCTGCGCCTTGAGCACGTACCGGTGGTCGAACGAGCCCACGCTCTTCCAGATCAGCACGGCGCACGCCCCGCCCCCCACCGCCGCGCTGGCGATCGAAACCCAGCCCCCGCCCAGCAGCGACACGCCCACGGGCAGGACGACGCAGAGCGCGATCCCGATCAGGCCCCAGACACGCAGGCCCAGTCGCAGCCTGGCGAACGAGTCGGAGTCCATCGCCCCGCGGGCCGCGTCGATCACCGCCGCGGCGCTCATGATCGTCAGCGCCGGGTACAGCGGCAGCGTGTAGTGCGGCAGCTTCGTCGAGATCAGCTCGAACACTGCCCAGCTGGGCACGACCCACGCCAGCAGCAGCACCTCCGCGTCCCGACCCACCACCCGCGCGCGCCAGCGCGAGGGCAGGCGGCGCAGCCCCGCGACCCAGCCGTCTTCGTTGTCGGGGAGGCGCACCGCAAGGCGCCACGTGCGCACAAAGGCCACCAGTGTCAGCATCGATCCGGGCCAGAGCAGCACCGCCGAGAGCACGACGTGGTACCCGGGCGGGCCCCAGTGACCCTCCTTGGCCGAGCCCGAGCGCCCGACCGTCTCATCAACCGCGATGGCGCGCAGCAGCTCCCAGCCGACGGTGTCGCCCACCAGCATCACCCACGGCGTCACCATGACGCCCAGCACCACGGCGCCCACGACCGGCTTTGTCCGCAGCAGCCACTTCCATTGACCTGTGAGCGCGCACACCCCCAGCGCGCTCAGCCCCACCACCATGGGCGTGATGGGCCCCTTGGTCAGCACCCCCGCGCCTAGTGCAACCCACAGCCCGACCGCGGGCGCCCACGCGCGCCAGCCCGACTTCTCGCGCTCGCGCCGAACCCAGATCTGCGTGAGCGCCCACATCGCCAGCGTCGTGCACGCGAGCAGGAGCTGGTCCGCGCGGGCCTGGTGGGCGTCCCACACGACCATGGGGCAGACCGCCAGCAGCGCCCCGCCCAGCCACGCCGCGCGGGCATCGACCAGCAGCAGCCCCAGGCGCCACGTCGCCAGGCAGGCGACGATCGCCCCGAGGACCGAGGGGATCCGGTACATCCAGATCGCGTCCCGCGCCGGGTCGCCCCCGCTCAGCACGAACGCCGACGCCCCCTGCACCCAATAGATCAGCGGCGGCTTCTTCAGCCTCGGGCGGTCCTGCACCATGGGCACGACCAGCCCCCCCGCGTGCGCCCCGCCCAGCAGATGGCCCGACTCGGTGCGCTCAAACGCGGCGGTGTCCCGCTCGCCCTCGGGCAGGGCCAGCGACTCGAACATCTGACGGCTCGCCTGCGCGAACCGCGCCTCGTCGCGGTCGATCGTCGGGATGCTCCAGAGCCCGGGCAGGTACACTGCCAGGCACAGCATCACCAGCACAACCCCGCCCTGGACACCCCGGGACCACCGCTCGCCCGCCGCTCCACGCAGCGGCCCCAGCCCGGACCACCGGTCCTGACGCTCGCCCCCGCTCATGCCTGAACCCGCATCGTCATCACGGGCCGACTCTACCCGCCGCCCAACGCGGGCGTCGTGGGCGGGGCTTGCCCTCATCGCCCTCGCGGCGGGCGTGTTCACCTGGGACGGGCCCATCAGCGACGCCGCCCGCTCGCTCAAGCTGGGCGGCGACCTGCGGCGCGAGCTCGAGGCCCTGCAGCAGTTCGGGCAGGGCGCCTCGATTATGCTCGTGTGCCTGCTGATCTGGGCGCTGGACCCCAAGCACTGCCGGCGCCTGCTCGACTACGCCCTGGCGATGGGCCTGACGGCGCTCGCGGTTATGCCCATGAAGCTGCTCGTCGGGCGCCCGCGCCCCAAGTTCGATGACCCGCAGCACGTCCTGGGCCCGCTGGGCGTCTATCCCATCGACAATGAAATTGGTCTCCGGCACGCGTGGGAGGTCGGCTCGGGGATCTCGAGCGACCTGTGGTCGATGCCCTCGAGCCACACGGCGTACGCCGTGGTCCTGGCGGTCTTCCTGGGCAGCGTCTACCCCAGGCTCCGACCGATCGTGATCGGGCTGGCGCTGCTGGTCGCCTGTTGCCGGGTGCTTTTCGGGGCGCACTTCCCGTCGGACGTCTTCGTCGGGGCGGGGCTGGCGATGCTCATCGCCCCGCCGATCGTCCGATCATCGCGGGGGGTTCGCCTGCTCGATTGGCTCTGGGTCCGCCTGATCGACAGGAACGCGACCCCCGCCTGGCGGGGGCACGATCCCTGAGCCATCCTGAACGTCGATTGGATGGCTAAACTCCCGTCCCACTGGAGAGGTGGCTGAGTGGTTTAAGGCGCACGATTGGAATTCGTGTGGGGGTTTACGCCCCTCGGGGGTTCGAATCCCCCCCTCTCCGCTTGATCTAGACCCCGCTGCTCGGAGCACTGTCTCGACAGTGGTTCGCGAGCAGTGGGGTCTTGTCTTTGGCGCTGCCGCCCTGATTCTGCCCTGGTTTCAGGAACCGGCATGCCCGCTCGGCGGGGCGGCGGCGGACGTGCCGTCATCGAGCGACACGGCTCGCGACCCGAAGAGCGAGTACATGGCCGGGAGCATGAAGAGCGTCAGGACGTTGTCCGCGATGATGCCGCCGATGACGACGGTGGCGAGCGGGCGCTGGATCTCGGCGCCGATGCCCGTGTTGATCGCCATGGGAACGAAACCGAGGGAGGCGACGAGGCCTGTCATCAGGATCGGGCGAAGTCGGATGAGGCGGGTGCGTTCGATGGCGTCGTTGACGGACATGCCCTCGGCGATCCGCTGCCTGATGCTCGCGACGAGCACGAGCCCGCTGAGCATGGCGACGCCCGAGACGGCGATGAAGCCGACCGCGGCGGAGATTGTGATGTCGAGGTCGCGCAGATACAGCGCGGCGACGCCTCCGGCGAGCGCGAAGGGGACGCCGGTGAGCACGATGAGGGCATCGCGGACGGTACCGATGCTGAAGTAGAGCAGGATGCAAATCAGTGCGACGACGATCGGCACGATGATTGTGAGTCGGCGCGACGCTCGTTCGAGGTGCTCAAACTGGCCGGCGAACCCGACGTAGTAGCCCTCGGGCAGAAGGACATCGAGCTCGATGCGTTCGCGGGCCTCCTCGACGAACCCGCCGAGGTCCCTGCCGCGGACATTGGTCTGAACGACGATGCGTCGCTTGCTCCAGTCCCGGTTGATGACGGAGGGGCTCTCGGTCTGCTCGACGCTGGCGAGGCGCCCGAGCGGGATGCGTTCGCCCCCGGGCGCCGGGATCAGGATGTCGGCGACAGCGTCCGGATCGTTGCGGTAGCGATCGTCGAGTTCGAGCGTCATGTCGAATCGGCGTTGTCCCTCACGGACCTCACCGACCCGGATCTCGCCCAGAGCCTCGACAATCTCGAGCACATGCTGGGCCGGGATGCCGAACCGGGCGATGGCTTGCTGATCGACCTTGATGGAGAGAAGCGGGGCGCCGGTGATCTGCTCGGTCGACACGTCCGCCGAGCCCGGGATGGATTCGATGACGTTCTGGACCTGTGTCGCGATGGCACGGAGCTGTTCGAGGTCGTCGCCGTAGATCTTGACGCCGACATCGGCGCGGACGCCCGCGACCATCTCGTTCATGCGCATCTCGATGGGCTGCGTGAAGATCGCCCGCACGCCCGGGAGCAGTTCCAGCGTCGCGGACATCTGCTCGGTCAGCTCCGCCTGCGTCTTCGCGGCGGTCCACGCTTCGCGGTCGGTGAGCGTCATGAAGGTGTCCGTCATCTCGAGCCCCATCGGGTCGGTCGCGACGACGGCGGTGCCGACACGGCTCCAGATGTGCTCGATCTCGTCGGGGTACTCGGCCAGGAGCATCTCCTCGATGCGCCGGTTGTAGTCGGTCGATTGGTCGAGCGAGACGCCGGCCAAGCGGACGAGGTTGACCGCGATGGCTTCCTCGTAGAGTCGGGGCAGGAACGCGGAGCCGAGCTGCGTGAAGAGGACGCCGCCGCCGGTGATCACCGCGATGCCGAGCGCGAGGGTGATGACCCGGAACCGCAGGGCGAATCGGACAAACGGGCGGTAGACCCACTGGACGGCGCGCACGAGCCAGTTCTCCCGCTCGCGGGACTTCCGGCTCAGCCCCAGGCTGCACAGCACCGGGGTCAGGGTGAGCGAGAACAGGATGGCGCTCGCGAGGGCGAAGATGACGGTGAGGGCCATCGGGCGGAACATCTTGCCCTCGACGCCTTCGAGCAGCAGGATCGGGACGAAGACGATCATGATGATGAGCTCGCCGAACATGGTCGGCTTGCGGACCTCGATCGAGGCGTCGCGGACGATATCGATGGTGGAGCGGTTGCCGCCGCGCTCTCGTTCCTCGCCGATCCGCCGGACGCTGTTCTCGGTCATGATGACCGAGCTGTCGACGACGAGGCCGAAGTCGATGGCGCCGAGGCTCAGGAGGCTCGCGGCGATCCCGAACTGCGCCATCATGCTGAACGAGAACAACATCGCCAGCGGGATGGCGAGCGCGACGATGAGCGCGGCGCGGATGTTGCCCAGGAACGCGAAGAGAACGACGATCACGAAAATGGCGCCGAAGATCAGGTTCTCTTGCACCGTGTGGATGACATGGTTGATGAGCTTGGTGCGCTCGTACACAACCCGGACCTCCACGTTGTCCGGGAGGTTCGTCTTGATCTCTTCCAATCGCTGACGGAGGAGGCGCGTCACCTCGTGGCTGTTCTCGCCCATGAGCATGAACCCGAGGCCCAGGACGGCCTCTCCCTCGCCCTGCGCGGTGACGGCCCCGCGACGGATCTCATGGCCCTCGCGGACGGACGCGATGTCACGGACATAGATCGGGGTGCCGCCCTCGGCGCCGATGACAATGTCGGCGATCTGCTCGGTCGTCGTTGTCAGCGCGACGCCGTGGACGAGCGTTGACTCGCCCGCGCGAGTGATGAGGCCGCCGCCGACCGACTGGTTGTTCTTCTGCAAGGCCTCGGCGACATCGTCCAGCGTCAGCCCGTACTCGATCAGCCGCGTGGGATCAACGACCACCTCGTACTGCTTGCGCCGACCGCCCCAGGTATTGATCTCGGCAACACCGGGCACCTGGCGGAGCTGGGGCTCGATGACCCACTCGTGGAGCGTCGTGAGCTCGGTCAGGCTCGCCGGGTTCTCGCCCGCGCCGGTGACGATGTAGTGGAACACCTCCCCGAGCCCGGTAGCGACCGGCCCCATCCGCGGGCGCCCGATGCCCTCGGGCAGCTCCGCCGCGCTGAGCCGCTCACCGACCACCTGGCGTGCGAAGTAGATGTCGGTTCCGTCCTCGAAGGTCACGGTGAGCTGCGACAGGCCGAACCTGGAGATCGAGCGGACATCCATCAGCCCCGGCAGGCCGGAGATGACAATCTCGATCGGGATCGTGACCTGCTGCTCGACTTCTTCGGGCGTCAGCGACGGCGCGACCGTGTTGATCTGCACCTGCACCGGGGTCGTGTCGGGGAAGGCGTCGATGGGGAGCTTCCACATCGAGTACCCGCCCCAGATGATGAAGCCGATGGTCCCGAGCAGCACGAGGAGGCGGTTGCGCAGCGACC
>JAJDDH010000057.1 GCA_029260415.1 Phycisphaerales bacterium
AGAAGCACTACAAGGACGTGCAGGACATCGAGTTCACCATCGAGCGCGGCACGCTGTACATGCTCCAGACGCGCAACGGCAAGCGCACGGGCCAGGCCGCGGTCAAGATCGCCTGCGACATGGTCAAGGAGAAGCTCATCAGCGAGAAGCAGGCGCTGCTGCGGATCCCCGCCAACGACCTGACCCAGCTGCTGCTGCCCAGCTTCGACGAGACCAAGAAGTCGCTCTCGACCGTGCTGACCAAGGGCCTGCCCGCCTCGCCCGGCGCGGCGGTCGGCAAGCCCGCGTTCACCGCCGACGAGGCCGTGGAACGCTCGCATAACGAGCCGGTCATCCTTGTCCGCAAGGAGACCAGCCCCGAGGATGTGGACGGCATGCACCACGCCGCGGGCATCCTCACCTCAACGGGCGGCATGACCAGCCACGCGGCGGTGGTCGCCCGCGGCTGGGGCAAGTGCTGCGTCGCGGGCGCCGGTGAGATTCACATCGACGAGGCCCGCGGCGTCTTCACCGTCGGGGGCAAGGAGTACGGGCGCGACGACACCATCTCCATCGACGGCTCAACGGGCGAGGTCATCGCGGGCTCGCTCGCCCGCGTCGAGCCCGAGCTCTCGGGCGACTTCTCGAAGGTCATGCGCTGGGCCGACAAGCACCGGAGGCTGGGCGTGCGCACCAACGCGGACACCCCCGCCGACGCGCAGCGGGCCCGGGACTTCGGCGCTGAGGGCATCGGGCTGACCCGAACCGAGCACATGTTCTTCGAGGGCCCGCGGATCACCGCGATGCGCGAGATGATCCTGGCCCAGAGCGTGGACGACCGCGAGGCGGCGCTGGCCAAGCTCCTGCCCTACCAGCGGGAGGACTTCATCGGCATCTTCGAGGCGATGAAGGGCCTGCCCGTGACCGTCCGCCTGCTGGACCCCCCGCTGCACGAGTTCCTGCCCCACGACGACAAGAACCAGAACGAGCTGGCCTCGTCCATGGGCGTGAAGGTTGAGGCCATCAAGACCCGTGTCGCGATGCTGCACGAGATGAACCCGATGCTCGGGCACCGGGGCTGCCGCCTGGCCGTGACCTACCCCGAGATCCTGCGCATGCAGGTGCGGGCGATCACCGAGGCCGCGATCGACTGCCTCGGGCGCGGGATCAAGGCGATGCCCGAGATCATGGTCCCGCTCGTGGGCACGCGCCAGGAACTGGCGCTGCTCCGCGCCGAGGGCGAGAGGGTCATCGCGGAGGTCAAGAAGGAGAAGGCCTGGAAGAAGAAGCTCGACATCAAGATCGGCACGATGATCGAGATCCCCCGCGCCGCCCTCACGGCCAACGAGGTCGCCGAGGTCGCGGACTTCTTCAGCTTCGGCACCAACGACCTCACCCAGCTCACCTACGGCTACTCACGCGACGACGTGAACACCTTCCTGCCCGACTACATCGCCCAGGACATCCTCCCCGTCGACCCGTTCCAGTCGCTCGACCAGTCGGGCGTGGGGCAGCTCGTGGAGATGGGCCTGCAGCGCGGACGCCAGACCAACAAGGGCCTGAAGGTCGGCATCTGCGGCGAGCACGGCGGCGACCCCGCCAGCGTCGTGTTCTGCCACAACGTCGGGCTGGATTACGTGAGCTGCTCGCCCTTCCGCGTGCCTATCGCCCGCCTCGCGGCGGCGCAGGCGGCGCTGATGGGCTGAGCGGAATCGCCGCTCAGGAGCCCCGACCCGGCCCGCGGGCGGGGCGGAACCCGGGGCCGGTGGGCTTTCTCGATCGGCCCAAGCCTCTGGTCTGCATAGCATTGCGGCCATGCCTATCCCCCGCATCGCCATCGTCGGACGCCCCAACGTGGGCAAGAGCTCCCTGCTCAACCTCATCGCCAAGAACAAGGTGGCGATCGTGGACCCCACGCCCGGGGTCACGCGCGACCGGGTCTCGGTGATCATCGATCTCGAGTCGCCCGACCAGCGCGGACCGCTCAAGCCCATCGAGCTGACCGACACGGGCGGGTTCGGGGTGTACGTTGCCGAGGGCAAGCGGTACGACGACATCGGCGCGGACCTCTCGTCGCTGACCAAGGACATCGAGCATCAGATCGCCGAGGCGGTCTCCATCGCGGACCTGATCCTGTTCGCCATCGACACCCACGCGGGCATCACGCCCCAGGACCAGGCGATCGCCAAGATGCTCCGAGAGCAGAAGCTGGGCGACCGGCGGCGCGAGGGGCGCGACCTGGTCCCCGTCCGCGTCGTGGCGACCAAGGTGGACGGCCCGAGCTGGGAGACCCACGCGTACGAGCTGAGCGCGCTGGGTTTCGACGAGCCGCTTATGTGCTCGGCCCAGAGCAAGTACATGCGCCGGGACCTGCTCGACAAGCTCTGGGAACTCATGCCCGAGCCGGGCGACGAGCCCCGCCCGTACGCGGATCTGAACATCGCGATCGTGGGCAAGCGCAACGCGGGCAAGAGCACGCTGGTCAACACCCTCGCGGGCGAGGAAAGAGTGATCGTCTCCGAGATCGCGGGCACCACGCGCGACGCGGTCGACGTGATGTTCGAGATGGACGGTAAGACGGTCATGGCGATCGACACCGCCGGGCTTCGGCGCAAAAAGAGCTTCCAGGACCAGATCGAGTGGTACGCCTTCGACCGCGCCAAGCGGGCGATCGACCGGTCCGACGTGGTGCTGCTGCTGGTCGACGCGACCGAGCGCATCAGCCAGGTGGACGAGCAGCTCGCGGCGCTGGTGGTCAAGAGCTTCAAGCCCGTGATCGTTGTGATCAACAAGTGGGACGAGGTCGAGGGCAAGGCCTCGCCCAGCGGCAAGCAGATCACGACCGAGGACTTTGACGAGTACGTCCGCAAGGAGCTCAAGGGCCTGCGCTTCGCGCCCATGGCCTTCATGAGCGCCAAGCAGGGCACCAACGTGCTCTCGGTCGTCGGGCTCGCGTTCGACCTGCACGAGCAGGCGATCGGTCGCGTCTCCACGGGCAAGGTTAACCGCCTGATCCGCTCGATCGTCGAGCGCCGCGGCCCGAGCAACAAGCTGGGCACAGAGGCCAAGGTCTACTACGCGACCCAGGTCGCCACCGCACCGCCCACGCTCGTGCTCGTCGTCAACCGTCCTGAACTCTTTACGCCCAACTACATGCGGTTCCTCATGAACCGCCTGCGCGAGGAGCTGCCCTTCGACGAGGTGCCCATCCGCGTCCTGCTCCGCTCGCGCAAGCGCGTCGAGGCCCAGCAGCGCGGCAAGCGCGGCGCCCGCGGCCTGCTCCA
>JAJDDH010000058.1 GCA_029260415.1 Phycisphaerales bacterium
GAGCATGCGCTTGACGCAGCTCTCGTACAGCGACGCCTGCTCGCTGGTGAGGTGACAGTATTCCTTGCTCTCGATCTTCTCGGGCAGGTCCGAGACGACGTTGGGGTCCGTCTTGACCCGGCGCAGGATGAACGGACGCACCAGCGCCCGCAGGCGTTCGCTCTTGCCCTGGTCGTGGTACCGCTCGATGGGGACCGCAAAGCGCTTGCGGAAGTTGCCCACCGTCCCCAGGAAGCCCGGGTTGAGGAAGTCCATGATCGACCACAGCTCGGTCAGGCGGTTCTCGACGGGGGTACCCGTGAGCGCGATGCGCCGCGGCGCCTCGATCGAACGCACCGCCTGGCTCTGCTTGGCCTGCGGGTTCTTGACGAACTGCGCCTCATCGAGCACGATCCGCCCCCAGCGAACACGCTCGAGCGTCTCCCGATCGCGGTGCGCCAGGGCGTAGGTCGTCACGATCAGGTCGCTCGACTCGGCCTCCGCGACCAGGTCGTCGCCCACCAGACGCTCGACGCCGTGGTGGATCATGACCTTCAGGCCCGGCGCGAAGCGCTTGGTCTCGTGCATCCAGTTGCCGATGACGGACATGGGCGCGACCAGCAGCGTCGGGTCCACCGCCTCCGCGTTGCGCTCGCCCTCCTCGCGCTCGTGCACCAGCAGCGCCAGCATCTGGATCGTCTTGCCCAGACCCATGTCGTCGGCCAAGCACACGCCCAGCCCGAAGCGTTCGAGAAACGCCAGCCAGCTGTAGCCCCGCTCCTGGTAGGGGCGGAGCGTGCCCTGGAAACCATCGGGCGTGCGCAGCTGTGGGAGCTCGACCTTTGCGTTGTCGTCGGACCCGCCCAGCAGGTCCGAGACCCAGCCCGTCGCCTCCAGCCCGACCACGGGCACGCCCGTCTGGCTCGCGTCGGAGGCGAAGGCGAGGCTCATCGCCTCGGACAGGGGCATCTGCCCGCCCGGGTTTTCCTTGATGAAGTTGATCGCGTTCTTGACGTCCTCGGGTCGGATCTCGACCCACTTGCCCCCGACACGCACCAGCGGGCTGGACTTGCTGGCGAACTGCTCGAACTCGTGCAGGGTCAGGGTGGTGTCGCCGATGGCGATCTCCCAGTGGTACCCCACGAGCGCGGTCAGCCCGATCTGCGACCCCGCGGCGACGCCCGAGCCCGCGCCCGCCTCGGGCTCCAGCTCGCCCGAATCGATCCGGAGCCTGGCGCCCAGACGCCCGACGGGCGAGTCCCACCACGCGGGGGAGACGACGCCGAAGCCCTGCTCAACGAGCACGGGGCGCACCTCGCGCAGGAACTCGTACGCCTGACGCGTGGTCAGCGACGCCTCGATGGGCTCGCTCTCGCCCAGCGCCGACTCGAGGCGCTTGTACAGGCGGCTGGCGCGCCCCAGCTCGCCCAGCAGCAGCTCCTGGGGCGAGTCCAGCGCGTAGCCCTCGATGGTGACCCGGTCGCGCGAGAGCAGCCAGATGTCCGCCGCCTCGACGATCACGCCCGCGTCCTCCTGCGACTGCAGGAAGAAGCTCACGGACCAGTCCAGCGACCCGGCCTTGTCGTCCAGGTTGTCGGGCAGCTCCTCTTCGAGCGGCTCGTTGAGGCGGAAGCACAGGCGCCAGGTCGAGCTCTGCCCGCGCTCCTCGAGGGCGCCGATCCAGCGTTTCACGCGCCGCGCCACCTCGGTCCGCTGCTGCGCCGGGATCGGGAGCTTGATCTCCTGGCCCAGCAGCCCGGTCAGCCACGCGACCTGCGGGTCCTCGCTGGGGTTCTGGCCCTCGATCGTGTCGCTCATCTCCTCGGAGATGAGCACGCGCCGGCAGGCCGCGTCGATCAGGGCCCCGACCATCTCTTCCACGATCGACCACGCGTGGTGCTCGTTCTCGTCCACGACGGCGCGGACGACCGGGGGCGCCGCCAGGCACAGGGCCGCGGCCCGCTCGGCGCTGGCCTCGTCGCCCATCCACCCGCGCCAGGCGCCGGTGAGCTTGCCCGAGCCGTCCTGGCAGGCCATGGGCACGAACCGGTGTCGCCCCAGCAGGTGCCTGGCGAGCCTGGCGACCATCGCCAGAAACCCGACCGACGCGCCCAGCTCGATCCCGTCCTGGTTCGAGTCGTGCAGCAGCTCGAGGACCGCCGCGGACTCGCCGGGCTCGAACGCGATCGTCGGCGTGCGGAACACGCCCAGCCCGGTGGGCTCCTCGCTCATCTCGTGGGCCGATCGCCCCAGAGCCAGCGCCAGCTCGCTGCTGGGCGCGGGCTCGCTGCCGATCACGGGCAGGCGCATCTCGATCTCGCTGGCGCGCCCGGACCCGATCGCGAGCCGATCGCCGAGCGCCTCGGACTCCACAGTGAACGAGCGTCCCGAACGCGACTCGCCTGTTGTCGGCGCGCCCGCGGATTCGCCCCAGAGGTGCAGCAGCCCCGCGCTCCACGCGGCGTGGACGATCAGGGTGTCGCGCTCGGTGCTGACGTCTTGGCTGAGCTGACTCACGTTCCGGCTCACTCCATCCCGGACCGGGGATCATCGCCCGCCGCCCGCGTCCGTTGCGGGTCTCATCTCGGCGGCCGTCGCGTTCCCGTGCGGGAACGCTCAATAGGGGCGGGGGGACTCGAACCCACAACCAACGGCTTAAAAGGCCGGTGCTCTACCGATTGAGCTACGCCCCCGGCAACGCGGCGTGCACGCACACGCCCAACCTGCCGCGCAGGCGCGATGCTAGGACCGAACCCGATGCGACGCGATCCGCTTGCTTCAAAAGTCCGCTCAGCCCCGCCTGGCGAGGTCCAGCAGCAGGCCCGCGTGCACCCGCGCGGCCCCCTGACGCCCCGCGATGCACGCCCGCCCGCGAGCCGCCAGTGACGTGCGGGCCCCCGGGTCGTCCAGCAGGGCCCGCAGGCGGGCGCCCAGGTCCGCCGCCCCGACGACCTCGATCCCCCCGCCCTCGGTGAACGCGTTCACGATGGACGCAAAGTCCCCGAAGCGGGGCCCGATGAGCGTCGGGGCGCCCAGGGCGATTGGCTCGATCGGGTCGGATCCGTGCAGGTCACCGAACGAGCGCCCGACCACGACGACATCCGCCAGCTGGTACAGCAGCCCGAGCTCGCCGATGGTGTCGAGCAGGAACCGGTCGCCGTCACCCGCCCGACCCGTCGATCGGCGCGCACACGGCGCGAGCACGCCCGCGGCCTCCTCGAACCGGTCGGGCTTGCGCGGCGCGCACGCCAGCTGCGCCCCGCTCGGGCACGCGTCGCGCAGCAGCGCTTCCTCGCGGGGACCCGTGCTGCCCCCGACGATCAGCGGGCGCGTCGGGTCGATGCCCAGCGCCTCGCGCAGCGCGATCGCCTCGGGCGATGGCCCGGGCATGGGCCCATCCACGTCCCAGCTGTCCCACTTCATCGAGCCCGTCACCCTACAGCGGTCCTCGGGCACGCCCATCGCGATGAACCGCTTGGCGTACGCCTCGTCCTGCACCCCCGCGAGCTCGAGCGAGCGGAACATGCCCGCTGCCGCCCAGCGGAACCGGCGGTACCCCTTGAACGATCGCTCGCTGAGGCGCCCGTTGATCACGCACACGGGGACGCCGCGCTTCCTGCACCCTCGCAGGAAGTTGGGCCAGAGCTCCAACTCCACCAGCCCGACGCAATCGGGTCGGACCACGTCAAGAAAGCGGCGCACCGCCCACGAGAAATCCAGCGGGTAGCGGACCACCTCGCAGGTGTCGGCGAAGAGCGCCCGGGCCCGGGCCAAACCCGTGTCGGTGGTGGTGCAGACGATGACGTCCGCCCCGGGCGTGAGCAGCGGGATGAGCGGGCGAAGGGCGTTGACCTCCCCCACCGAGACCGCGTGCAGCAGGATCCGGGGGCGACCCGCGGGCGCCCTGTCGCTGAGCATGGGCGTGATTTTGCCGAAGCGCTCGTCCCAGCCCTCGCGCCGCTTGCGGGCCCAGAGCGGGGCGGCCAGTGCGCCGCCGAGGATGTAGACGAGGTCGAGTCCGTTCATGCGAGCGGGTCCGTCAGTGGGCGGGGCGGGACTCGAACCCGCGACCCTTCGCGTGTAAGGCGAACGCTCTGGCCAACTGAGCTACCCGCCCGGGTCCGCAAGCCTACGCCCAATCGGGCGGGCGTGACCCGCGGCGGGGCGCGGGGTCTACCGTTGGCCCATGAGGCGAACCTGCAGCGTTGCGGACATCACGATCGGCGCCGGGCGACCGCTGGCGATCATCGCGGGCCCCTGCACGCTCGAATCGCCCGAGATGGCGCTCGAGGTCGGGCGGGTGGTCAGGGAGGCCTGCGAGGGCCTGGGCCTGTCGTTCATCTTCAAGGCCTCGTTCGACAAGGCCAACCGGACCAGCAGCGCCACGCCCCGGGGCCCGGGGCTCGAGAGCGGGCTGGACGCCCTGGCCCGGGTCCGCGACGAGCTGGGCGTGCCCGTGACGACCGACGTGCACGCGCCCGAACAGTGCGAGAGCGCCGCGCGG
>JAJDDH010000059.1 GCA_029260415.1 Phycisphaerales bacterium
GCCTCTGGCACGCGGGTTGATCTTCATCTCGGCAGACCGGGCCCAGCAGCATCGGGCCAGGCGACAACAAGAGAGAGGACACGATCATGAACAGCCTCATCAAGATCACAACGGTTCGTCGGCGTATCGCGGTGCTCACGCTCCTGAGCTTCATCGCCCTCTGCTAGAAGCCCCGCGCCCGACCACCCGGACGCCGCAGCGTCCTTGCCCATCATCCAACGCCTTCGACGCCCGCGCCCGGCTCTCGCCCTGACGCGGCGCTCTCACGCACACACAGTCTACGCGGGATCACCTCCGCCCCGAAAAAAGAAAGCGCCCCGGCGGTCTCGCCGGGGCGCGTCGCTTTCCAGAACCGGGGCGCCGATCGATCAGAAGCTGATCTTGTCGGTGCCCAGGGCGTCGTGGTCGTCCATGCCGCCGCGTGAGGGCGAGTCGAACCCGCCGCCACCGCCGCCGCCCGAGCCGGGCTCGTCGGACGTGAACTCGCCCCCGCCCGACGCGTCGCCCCACTGGGCCCGCTTGAGCGAGAGGCCGATCTTCCGCTCGTCGATATCGACGCGCAGGATCTTGACGTCGATCTCCTCGTCGGCCTTCACCACGTCCTGCGGGTTGTCCACCTTGTGGTCCGCAAGCTCGGAGATGTGCAGCAGGCCCTCGAGGTCGTCCTCGAGCTCCACGAACACGCCGAAGTTGGTGATCTTCGTGACCTTGCCGCGGATGACCATGCCCGGTTGGTACGCGCTGGGAATCGCCTCGACCCACGGGTCCTCGGCCAGCTGCTTCACGCCCAGGCTGACGCGCTGCTTCTCCTGGTCCACCTCAAGCACGACGCACTCAATCTCGTCGCCCTTCTTGTACAGCTCGTTGGGGTGCGTGACCTTCTTGGTCCACGACATGTCGGAGATGTGCAGCAGGCCGTCGATCCCGGGCTCGATCTCGATGAACGCGCCGTAGTTGGCCAGGTTGCGGACCTCGCCCTTGATGACCGTCCCCGAGGGGTACTTCTCGCTGACGAGCTCCCAGGGGTTCACCTCGACCTGCTTCATGCCCAGGCTGATCTCCTGCTTGTTCTTGTCGATGTCCAGGACGACGACGTCGACCTCCTCACCGACGGAGATCATCTCCGACGGGTGGTTCACCCGACGCGTCCACGACATCTCGGAGATGTGCACCAGGCCCTCGATGCCGTCCTCGAGACGGATGAAGGCGCCGTAGGACATGATGTTGACCACCTCGCCGCGGATGCGTGACCCGACGGGGAACTTGGCCTCGATCTCCTCCCACGGGCTGGACTCGGTCTGCTTGAGACCCAGCGCGATCTTCTCCTTCTCGCGATCGATGTTGAGGACCTTGACCTCGACCTTGTCGTCGATCTTGAGCATCTCCGAGGGGTGGTTGATCCGACCCCAGGACATGTCGGTGATGTGCAGCAGCCCGTCGATCCCGCCCAGGTCCACGAACGCCCCGAAGTCGGCGATGTTCTTGACCGTGCCCGTGATGAGCTGCCCCTCGGACAGCGTCGACATCAGGCGGCTCTTCGCCTCGTCCCGCTCCTTCTCGATGAGCTTGCGACGCGAGATGACGATGTTCCGACGGTCCTGGTCGATCTTGAGGATCTCCGCCCGGACCTTGCGACCGATGAAGTCGCCGATCTCGTGCGGGCGGCGGATGTCCACCTGCGACGCGGGCAGGAAGACCGGCACGCCGATATCCACCAGCAGGCCGCCCTTGATCTTCCGCATGACCGTGCCCTCGACCTCGTCGCCCTGCGCCGTGGTCTCGGTGATCCGCTGCCAGGCGATCTGACGATCGGCCTTGCGCTTGGAGAGCTGGATCAGCCCGCCGTCGCCCTCCATGTTCTCGAGCAGGACGTCCACCTCATCGCCGACCTTCAAGTCGGGCATGTTGGCGAACTCTTCCTTGGGGATCAGCCCCTCGCTCTTGAGCCCGACATCGACGACCGCGTCGTCGCCTGCGAACCCGATCACCCGTCCCTTGATCAGGGACCCCTGGGCCATGTCCTGCGCCTGGTCACCCAGCAGGCTGTCCATGTCCGCGGACACCTCGCCCAGCGCCTCCTTGAGCAGCGCCTCGGCGTCAACATCCGCAATCCCGAGGGAAGCGATCAGCGTTTCATCGATCATGTATGTCCTTTCAGCGTCCGCGAGCTGCGCCGTCCTGGCCGGATCGGGGCGTGTGCCGCGGAGTCGCCATCCCCGCGCCGCTCATCCGCGGCGCGAGGTCTGCCCCGATGGGGCGGTAAACAGGTCCTCGGAGATCCGTCCCAGGGCGCTCGCCCCGGCCACGGACCGGCCTCCCGAAGTGGTCATAATCCTAGAACACCCGGACGACGATGGGAAGCTCCCCCCCGCGACCGCCCCGCCATCCGGCAGACGTTCGGGGTGTCAGACCCCGTCCCACGCCGCCCGGTAGCCCGCCCCAGCGCCCGCAACACCGCAAAATCCGCCCGATCGGGGCTACCATTCTGTTCGCCCGGAAGGCGGGCAACTGAGCATGCCCGAACCAACGGCACTCGCTGGCGTAGACCCGTAACGTTTTCATGGGCAAGTGAGCCCCCGTGACAGCCGATATTCAGTTTCGCGTCCCTCCACGGCGCAAAGACCTTATCAAGACTGGGAACACACAGAGATGACCACCGCCACCACCGACACTGCCAATGGCGTCAAGACCTCGACCCTCACTCGGGACCCGGTCATCGACGAGCTCAGCTTCCCCGACGACCCCGACAACCTCTATCTGCAGACCGTCTCCACCATGCTCGGCGCCGCCGACGCGATCGACCTCAAGCACCGCGTCCGCATCATCCTCGCCCAGCCCAAGAACGAGGTCATGGTCCACTTCCCCGTCCGCATGGACGACGGGCACCACAAGCTCTTCAAGGGCTACCGCATCCAGCACAACAACGCGCTGGGCCCCTACAAGGGTGGCTTCCGCTTCCACGAAGACGTCCACCTGGACGACGTCAAGTCCCTCGCGCTGCTCATGACCATGAAGTGCGCCCTCGTGCGCATCCCCTTCGGCGGCGGCAAGGGCGGCGTCAAGTGCGACCCCCGCACACTCTCCACCTCCGAACTCGAACGACTCAGCCGACGCTACTGCTCCGCCATCGCACCCATCATCGGCCCCGAGATCGACATCCCCGCCCCCGACGTCGGCACCAACGCCCAAATCATGGCCTGGTTCGCCGACACCTACATGATGTCCAACGAAGCGGGCGACGCCCACGACGCCATCCGCGTCGTCACCGGCAAGCCCGTCGAGTTCGGCGGCTCGCTCGGCCGCGAAAAAGCCACGGGCCAGGGCGTCGCCGACGTCCTCGCAGAGATGCTCCCGGGCATCAACATCCCCGTCAAGGGCATGACCGTCAGCCTCCTGGGCTTCGGCAACGTCAACTCCTGGGGCGGACGCATCCTCCAGGACATGGGCGCCAAGATCACCGCAGTCCATGACCACACCGGCGGCATCCGCAACGACAACGGCATCGACTGCCACGCCCTCGCCGAACACTGCGCTCGCACCGGAGGCGTCAAGGGCTTCGGCGACGGCGCCGCCACCGGCTCGGGCGGCGCCACCAACACCGGCGCCGACGAGATCTCCGAAGAAGAGTTCTACCGCACCAAGGTCGACGTCTTCATCCCCGGCGCCCTCGAGCAGATGGTCCAGAAGCAGCAGGCCGACTGGCTCGACTGCAAGGTCATGGCCGAGGCCGCCAACGCACCCTGCGATCCCTCGGGCGACCGCCGCTGCATGGAGAAGGGC